>CASGHA010000158.1 GCA_949319355.1 uncultured Methanospirillaceae archaeon
TCATACGGCCGGGCGAGGGTAGCCAAGTGGCCAACGGCGATGGACTTAAGATCCATTCCCGCAGGGGTTCGTGGGTTCGACTCCCATCCCTCGCATCCTTTCTGTTAATGATGGCGTCTATTGCGTTTGGATACCTGGAAAAAATCAGACTGATAAATGACAAAAATTCACCCTTATTTTTAAAAACAGGGCATGAGTGAGAATTTTGTATCACTAACAAGCATATATTCCATAACGGTCAATACTTGACGATAATCCATGAAGAACAACTCTCACTTCATGATCCGAATGACCGCCGTATTGCTGCTCGGCCTTGTCCTGGCCGGTTTTGCAGTAGCCGTTCCGGTGACTACCGGGGCTGCGGCACTTCAGGATACAAAGTTTTCGGGCTCAAAGCAGGTCCCGTTCTCACAGGCTAAAAGCATCATGAAAAGCAAGGATGCTGCTACGCCGACTCCCACCGCGGTTAAGACGGTCGTGACGACCAAGGCCACGGTGAAGGCCACGACCAAGGTGACAACGAAGGCTCCGACCTTGACAAAGACGCCCGAAGCGACAAAGACTGCAGTCGCAACAACACCAACGAAACAGACGACAACACCATCACCCACCTCAACAAAAGTAACCTATAAGAATTACAAGGGAAGCACCTTCTCACTGAACGTTCCTTCGACCTGGGCGACATCCAAGGAAGGTGACCAGGATTTTGAGATCTACACCTTTGACAGCGGAAAGGAAAAGAACAAACTGTTTATCTTCGTGAAGAAAGGTCAGCCAGCCACCCTCGAGGATGAAACCGATGTCTGGATAGAGAGCTTCATTTCCCAGCCTGACATTCAGACAAATTTTAAAATTATTTCTTCGGAAGACACGACAATATCAGGGCTTAATGCCAAAAATATTGTTGCAACAGGAACTTCAGGAGCAACTCCCATCAAGCAGAACATCGCAGTGATTGTGGCCCCGGGCAGCAAGGGTGCTTCCTATCTCTTCTGGTTTGTCGATCAGGAGCCGGCATACTCCGGGGACGTAAAGATGATCGACGAGATCAGGAAGAGCATGAAGATAACCTACACACCGGTTACCCCTGTCCCGACGAAAACTCCGGCGCCCCTGAAGACCTACACCGATACCGACAAGAGGTTCAGCCTGAGCTACCCGGGCAACTGGGAGGTCAAGAAAAACCTGACCGATAAGCTTGTGGACAAGTTCGCCTTCATCGAACCTGACAATGCTGCTGACTTTTTAATGATAGTGACAAAGAACCAGGTCGTCTCCTCGCTCGACGAGCGGTGGAAGACAGAACTCGACCTGCTGAAGAAGAACAGCCAGAATTATAACCTTCTCGAAACCAGCGACGTGAAACTCGGAGGGAACGCCGCGAAGAAAGCGGTCTTCACGAGGACTCAGGACTCGGTCACCCTCAAGTGCCTCATGGTCATGACCGTTGCCGGGGGCAGGGAATACTCACTGACCTTTGAAACCGCAGAGTCCGGTTATACCTCGTTCACCCCGACTTTCGAAAAGGTAATTTCGAGCTTCAAGATCACCGCGAAGCCCATAACTCCTGCACCGACGACAAGCACCCCGACTCCCACTCCTACGACAGTAAAATACGAGACGTACTCGGATTCACGCATCAGCGTCCAGTATCCCAACACCTGGCAGAAAGGCATGGACGAGTCTGACAGCAAGGTAAACAAGCTCCTCATCAGTTCCACGACCTCCCCGTCTACCATGGGGGTCTGGATCTTAAAGACCGGACAACCCGACACCCTCGTCAACCTCTCGAAAGGATGGTTTGAACAGACCTCTCCATGGACCGAAGGAAAGAAGACCGATACCAAACTCAGCGGGCTCAAGGCGACCAGGTCTGAATTCACCGGCGTCATTAACGGAAAACAGATGGCAGGTGTCGTGACCATCACGAGGACGGACAAGGGCGCCTACTGGGTCTACTATGTCACCGAGAAGGAGATTCTTGATCAGGACCTCCCCGAATATGAAAAACTCCTGAAGAGTTTCAAGGCTAAATTTTAATTTTTAATCCTATCCTTTTTTTTCAAAAACAGCCTGGATTTCAGATCTTCTTAACTCTGTCCCATGGATCCTCACCGGCCATTCACGAGTGGTGACTGAGTTCACGTCCATGCCCGTCACCAGTCCGATTATCTCATCCTCTGTGAAATAATGAGTGAGAATTCCTCCAGACCTCCTCCAGGTCATGAGGCTCACCATGTCGCCGGAACCGCACCGCATATCCCTTGTTGAGAAAACGCGGACGAACAGCCCGCCTTTCGGGACAAGGGCCCGGCGGATCTCATCAACAACGCAACTCCATGAGGACGGGTCGATATGCCCGAGCACGTGCCAGAGAAATATGCAATGAAAGGTGTTCTCCCGGAATGGGAGGGCGCAGGCGTCCCCAAGGACAAGGTTGCACTGCAGTCCCTGCACCGCATGACGCGCATGGTACAAGGCCTCACGGGAAAAATCAATACCCGTGGCTTCTCCCGAACTGGCTGCTACCGCACGGAGGGTCTTGCCATTTCCACACCCTATTTCGAGGACCCGCTGTCCATGGGCGATCTGCGGCATGTCATGAGGGGTCCGTCCCCATAACCTTCCTTTGAGGCGATACTCGGTATCCCAGCGTTCCCTGTCATTCATTATACTCAAGGATGAGGGTACCAGCTTGTGCCGGGTTTTTCATTCACCGTTCTATCAGGGCAATGTGCTCATCAGCATGGGATTCCATTTCTTTTTTTCCTCTGAGCCGCGCAACATCAGAGATCGCTTCAAGGACATGAACCGTATCTTCAAGAAACGCAAGGATATCAGCAGGAAACAGGTCTATCCCATATTCGTCAAGGAGGACCGCACTAATACCCTTGTGGTCAAGACCGTTCTCCCTTAACTCAATCACTTTTTCAGCAAATTTTCGTTCGGGGCAACCGCAGAAGGGGGAACTGCGGCACCTGCAGCTCAGGAAGTCATGGATGAAGGCAAGAACCTGCTCCCTGAGTGTCCCTCCGAGCCGGTCAATGTTGACCCGTTCAGACAGGACTTCCAGCGTCGCTCCGTTAAAGGCTGCTTCCGGTATCCTGCACCCGCAGGCCCGCTCAATTGTCCTCGCAGATTTGAACCGTGCCTTCCTGGCAATCACGCCTCTTCTCCGGTCTCCTCATCAAAGTTCTTGAGAGACCCGATAGCCTCGTTCATGGTCTCTATCTCGGTGAGCCACTCGTCAAAGAGCGTCGGGTTTTCACTCTCGTCCTTGATGTATTTTGCACAACAACTTGCACCGTTGATGACCTGTGCACCTATGATGGCACCGATCTCAAGACCTTCCTCCATTTTTTCTTCTGGGAGCGCCCTTCCTTTCTTGATGAGCGTTTTTATCTCTCCCTCAAATTCCCCTGAAATGTATCGTTTACAGGCGGCAAAGAGGACCAGCAGGGATATCTGAACGGATTCAACGATATCAGCGAGCTCTTCAGGCCCGCTCTGGTTCATGATGATGTCCTCCACGTGCTGCAGCCGTCCCAGGGCCTCATCCTTGGGAAAACGGTTATTTTGGTAGAGCCTGATGATTTTAAGGACTGATATGGTGATGTCCTCGGTAAATTTGTAGAGTAACGACAACCCCTCGGGCATCTCGTTCCCTGTCTCATCAACCTCAAAATTAGCTTCCTGGAGGGTCTTGATCCAGTTGTCCCACCGCTCCTGGCTGTAAAAGATATAGAAAAGCTTCAAGGGTTCTTCCTTAGCCTTCGTTGCCCCTTTTTTTGCCATCCTGTACACGTCTTCTCCCGATTATTAAAGATTTATCCAGTACCATACCCCGGAAGATGAAGTGCCCTGCCAGGTGGTGAAACGTGCTGGAAAAAAAGGTATCTCATCCCTGCAGGAGCCCGCATTCATGTGCAATATCCCTGAATGATGTTGCAACATGTGAATTCTGCCTGTCTGAGAGACCAAAGGTATTATATTTCCATACCCTGGTCGCACCCGGGATGATTCCGGTGATACCGCGCTCTTTCAAGGCTGTCGTGAAAAAAAAACCCTTCTTCTTATGTGTCTTTGCTATCCTGTCGAATGAAGCGGTCGTATTGACGCGGGTAAGGGGGTGTTTTCTGGGCATCTCGCTTTCGATAGACGTACCCGGGATTGACACCAGGGCCAGGGCGACCTCGTTGGCATGGTCGCATTCCTTCTGAAAGTTCTTGACCCGGATCTGGACATGGGGGAAGGATGCCATCATACCAATGACCGTTGAGCCCATGAGAGTGCACCCCATCATCTCGACCTCCTTGATCCCGAATGTCCTCCCTGTCCGGTCACCCTTTACCCTGGTTGTCCTGAAAACCTCTCCCTGGTGTTCACTGGTCGTCGCAAGTATCCCTGACGGCGCCGGTGCGGCCATGCTCGTGTGTCCCGACCCCACTACAAAGTCGGCCCCGAGGTCACGGCCGTCGACATCCATGATACCTACGGTATATGCCCCGTTATATGCCAGCATAACGTCATACTGTCGTAGAACCCTGGCGATTTCCTTTACCGGGTGGACATTTCCGTAACTGTAGTCCACATGCTCGATAAACATCAGCCGCGGTGCCCTCTGGTGGACCCGCGTCACCTCCTCGACCGTATCGGCAACAGCATCCGGCATGATGATGTTCCCTTCCCGGGCAGGTACCTCGCACGGGACCCCGCCTGATTCTTCGACTGCAAGGAACTCCGTGTAGTGAGAAAGGGATGTAAGGAGGACCGGGTCTCCTTTTTCAACATATGTCCTTGCTATGGCCTGAAAACCCCGTCTTGCCCCAGGGACGACCCTTGCGGCATCCATCGAGACGAACCGGGCGAGGTCACGGTGGAATTCATCCAGGCCGGGTTTCCTGATGTAGTCAAGCCTGAAAGGCTTTGTACAGAAATCACAGACCGAGTAACCGTCTGCGTATGCATTCACCGCCTTAATCGCATCCCCGGTCAGTCGGCCTCCAGCCTGGATGGGGTCTATATTGATATAGAGCTCTTCTACAAGCCGGGGTTCTACCTGGCAACCGGGTGTCATGATACAAGCCCCTTTTTCAGGGTTACAATCTCCCGTTCGAGGGATTCCAATGCTTCCGACGTTCGGATTTTCTGTTCAGGGTCAAGTTCATGACCCGGCGCCGTTTCGCGAAGGATCATCCTGATATCGGTCAAGGCTGCATATGCCCTGAAAAGGGCATCAACTGCCTCTTTTGACAGAGTCCATCACCTCATGAACATCGTATTTCAAATACTTGATACATTCCAAACATCTTCACAGTAATATGGCACCAAAAGGGCAGGTATCATACAGGTCAGCACACGGAAGAAACCATCTGGACTTAAAAATACGTACAATTCTCCTATTCGGTTCAATGGAAAGACCCGCAGTGAATCAGGTTGACACGGGTAAATGAACAGCCGGGCGGTCTATAAGAATTCTGTTGCACAGAGAAGTGGCTTAAAAGTGCTGACAATAAGGCGGATAAAGGGCTGGTAATCCCTTTTTTGGGATTATTCCACTTTATTTCCGGCTTGCTGGGAGGGTTTCGCAAGTTTGCGGATGACTACTCCGTTGACAACCGCGTCTCCAGTCATCATATACCGGTGTATGACCATCCCATATACCTCGACAATATCTCCCTTTTTTATATCCTCGCTCGGGTTGGTAAACATCTTCACCGATATTTCCCCGGAACGGTCGGCAACAAGGAACTGCGGGCGGTTGATGAACTGGAAATAGGTCCGTTCAACAACACCTTCGATCCTGATAATTGAACCGATGGAGTTCTGGTTGATGGATTTGATCCTGACCGTCTTCGCCTTTGCTTCGTAGACGGGAGCTAGGTCGCGATACTCGCGCTGGCTCATGTAGTTCAGGGCGAGAGGGAAGACCAGGAGGAGGATAATCGTCGGTACGCCAATGATAAGCAGACTACGGTCTCCCGTGAGAAGATAGTAAACTGATAAAAGTATGGTGAAGAACACGATCACCACGATAACGGTGATCGGTATCCTCAACCTCACATTTCCGATTTTCATGCAGGATTACTTGAGGGCGGCGATTTCTTTCTTGAACGCGACCCAGTAGATGATTCCAACGAACACCATTCCACCCACGATGTTACCAATCGTGACGATGATCATGTTATTCGTCCAGAAGGTTATCCAGTTCAGCGTTGCCAGTTTTTCCGCTGTTATAGCAGTGATCTGGTCTGGTGTCAGGA
>CASGHA010000159.1 GCA_949319355.1 uncultured Methanospirillaceae archaeon
TACGAAGACTTTCTGATGATGTCCAGTATTCCTACAGGGGAGGGAAAAACATCCTTGCCATTACCCGGTCCAACCACCACCAATAGATATTTATCCTGAAAAACGCCGCATCCGCTCCTGGCGAAGATATTTGCCAGATGAAAGGGATATAATCGGACTGGATGCCCATCACCGAGATATCCATAGAAAATTTCAAGAGTTTTAAGTCCCTGCAGATCCAGCCCGGACGCATGAACGTGATAATCGGGTCGAATGCTGCGGGAAAAAGCAACATAATTCATGCATTTTCGTTTATCCGTGATTGCGCCCGACATGGGCTCGCAAATGCTGTTTCTCTCCAGGGTGGTCCGGCATTCCTCCTCAATACCAGAATTGCCTATACCACCCCCCTCTCATTTGCCATGACCTGGCTCTTTGACAGCCCCTATATGGACCGGGTTGACCTACCGGGATATGAAAACGGACTTTTTACCGGCACAGGGATGATGTACCGCTTCTCCCTGTCATTTTCAGGAGAACAGGATTATGTACAGGTAATCGAGGATACCATTGCCATTACAGGGATGTTTCGACCTGCAGAAAATTCGTCCACGGAAGCAGACACCCCGGTAGAACTCAGGATAGTGCATGAAAACGGGGTGATGAGATACCTCATCTGTACTTCCGATGGTGTTGTTCAGGACGGTTCATGCATCAGTATCGAAAAGCCGCTTGCAGAGGACCGTCTTTTATTGAACTCAACCGTCGGTTTCCCAGGGATGCCCTGCCTCTCTTCCCTGCTCGGGGCGATCAGGGTTTATGATTTTGACCCGCGTACGGCGAAAAAGGCGATCCCGTTTACATCAATGGCTGACCTCGAAGAAAACGGGCAGAACCTTCCGCTGGTAATCAACAGGATCCTGAATGACCCTGAAAAAAAAGACCTTTTTTTCACCCTGATTAAAGACCTGCTCCCCTTTGTGGACGAGATCGTCATCGATAACATCATGGGGACGAACCTTTTTTTTGCATTACGCGAACAGTTCGACCGGGAAAGGACTATTCCTGCAGCGGCGGTTTCCGATGGAACGATCCTTATAGCCGATCTTATAATCGCGTTATTCTTCGAGGAAAATCCAGTCTGCATTATCGAAGAGCCTGAAAGGAACCTTCACCCTTACTTGATCTCCCGGGTGGCCCAGATGATAAAGGATGCTTCCTATAACCACCAGATCTTCATTTCAACCCATCACCCGGAGATGGTCAAGTACGTTGAACCAGGGGACCTTTTGCTCGTCAGCCGGGACCCTGAAGGATATTCCCAGGCATTCAGACCGGTTTCCAGGCAGGAGATAGTGGAGTTTCTCGATAATAACATCGGGATAGATGAGCTGTTCATCCAGAACCTCCTTGGGATGGATTGAATGGAAAAAAGGCTCTTCATCTTCGTAGAAGGACTTGATGATGCCCGGTTCTTCCGTTCGATTGTCAAACCACGACTGAAAGGCCGGTACCGGTCCGTAGAAATCGTCATGTATGCCTGCATGAAGCATGAAAAGGCAACCGAATTCGTCAGAGGTATCAGAAAGATGGGTCATGATTATATCATCGCCGCTGATATCGACCAGGCCCCCACAGTGCAGGAGAAAAAAGGGATTATCAGGGGGAGGTTTGACGATGCCGAATGGAGCAGGATATTTGTTGTTATCATGGAGATCGAGTCCTGGTATCTGGCCGGACTGAAGCCGGAAGACGCTGCCCGTCTCGGAATCCCTGAGCTTGCAGTGACAGACGGGATCACCAAGGAGGATTTCAACCGGCTCATGCCACGGGCTTACAGGTCCCGCATTGCATTTCTGATTGATCTCACGAGGTATTTTTCATTCGATACCGGCCGTATAAAAAACAGGTCATTTGACTTTTTTGCAGGGCATTTATTCCTTTAATAATTTGATAAATAATTAAATAATTCCTGTTTTCATCCCCCTTTTTAATGAATACACACAAATAAGGCTGAGCGAACGGTTGAGACAGGAAGACTTTAAAAGGGTAACGGTCAATCCATATCCTACCGGATTGTTTATCAAGGGTGAAGGGTGGCGCACATTTCGAGGCTGTTGAGTACGGTGTCCGGAGTACGGACAAACGATGAACTCTGGTTCTGGATTATTCTCATATCGACGGGGATTGCGATTCTTGTCAACCTCCTGGGCCTCCTCATCGGAACAACCCTCATACCCCCAGCCCTTCTCTACATCCCTGTAATAATAACCGGTTACCGCTATCCAAAACAGTCAGTCCTTTTTTCCGTAGTCCTTGGAATGGTTTTCCTCGGTATGGTCTACGGAATGGCGGGCACCGACGGACTTTCCATTGCAGCCGGTACGGCCCATTTCTACAGTCTGGTCCTGGTCGGCATCCTGATATCCATCCTTTCCGGAGACCTGAAGACCAACGAAAACAGGTACCGCGGTCTTTTCGAACGCTCGGAAGCGGGGATCTTTCTCGTAAGGTGCGATGCGCTACGGCTGACTATCGAGGAAGCAAATGAACGCGGAGCTCAGATATTCGGTTTCAGGCCGCAGGAAATTCAGAACCTCTCCCTCCTTGACCTCTGGCCTGATGAAAAAGAACGTTCACCATTCCTTACCCGCATCGGAATCGGGGAGTCAGTGCACGAGTACCGGGCGACCATGATACGAAAAGACGGGACGTCTCTCCCGGTCATCATCTCCACCGGGGTATTGCGCGACAGGCGTATGGTGTTCACGGTATCCGATATCTCGGCCCTCTGCGCCAAGGAACAGGAACTCGCCGAGAGCGAGGCACGAAAAAATGCCATACTGTCAGCGCTCCCAGACCTGGTCCTGACCCTTGACAGGTCGGGCAGGTTCCTTGGGTATCACGCCCAGGAACCATCCGATCTCTACCTTCCACCTGGCGCTTTTGTTGGCAGGCATTATGCAGAGGTCCTTCCGGGTTCCCTTGCCAAAATAATGACCTCGGCCCTCGACGCTCTTTTCGAAACCCACAAGCACCAGGAAATCGAGTATACTCTTCCCATCCAGGGCCAGGAGCGCGTTTTTGAAGCAAGGATCGTCCCATCAGGAACGGACCAGGCTGTAGCAGTAGTCAGGGATATTACAGAGGAAGTGAGGGCACGTGATGCCCTTGCCGTCAGTGAAGCACGGTACAGGGCAATCGTCGAGGACCAGACCGAACTCATCGTACGGTACCTTCCCGATGGGATAATTAACTTCGCCAATACTGCATTTTCATCCCTTATGAGCAGGAAGGCTGACGAATTACCTGGTCTTTCACTCTATTCGATCATTCCCAACGAGGAACGCCTGCAGGTAAACGCAATAATCGGCAGCCTGACACCTGAAGTCCCATCAGCCCGGATCGACCACCGGATACTGGTCACGACAGGAGATGCCCGCTGGACACGTTGGACCTACCGGGCACGTTTTTCCCCAACCGGCGACCTTGGAGAGTTCCAGGCGATCGGAAGAGACATAACTGAACAGAAGATGCGGGAAGAGATCGAACGCAGGTCTCTCCGGCAGATTGAGCATAACATCGAGCAGTTTGCCATTATCGGAGACCATATCAGAAATCCCCTGACCGTGATCGTGGGTCTCGCCGACCTCCAGGGTGGAGAATTCAAAGACAGGATCATCGAACAGGCAAAGATTATCGATGAGTTCATCACCCGCATGGACATGGGCTGGGTGGAATCAGAAAAAGTCAGGGGTTTTATCAGGAAATATGGCGGATTTGGACGAAATTAAAGCCTGAAAGCTTTTTTTCTGCCGGATGCATCGCGGACGTACCTCCCGAGTTCACTGCTGGCAAGGACCGTTCCGGAAAAAACAGGGCCGTCGCGGCAGACACGTTCTCCACCCGGGTCCATGCAGCAGGACCCGCAGACACCCACCCCGCACTTCATGTACCGGTGGACGGAAAACCATCCCTTTCCCAGGCACTCCCGTTCCTTTAAGACCTGCAGGACCGCTGCCATCATGAGCTCCGGACCGCATACGAACACCCCGTCATAGCGGCCAAGGTCCTCCTTCCTGAGAAGGTCCACCACCGTGCCTTGGAGGCCCCGGGAACCGTCATCGGTGGCTATCTGGAGGTCGGTCTTTGAAAGGATATACCTGGCACCAATCAGCTCACTGCCAGTCCTTGCGCCGAGCAGGAACCTTGAAACTGACCCTTTTGCGGTAACGGAAAGCAGCGGTGCCACTCCGACCCCGCCGGCAACTGCCAGGACGTTGCTGCACTGGGGGAAACCATTCCCAAACGGACCCCGAATGCCGATGCGGGCACCCTGAGACAGGTTGCACAAGGTCCTGGTCGTATCGCCCACTTCCTGGACGATGATACCTTTTGTCTCGACAAGGGCCATCGGCACCTCATCGCTTCCCGGAACCCATACCATGACAAACTGGCCGGGACAAAAGGGGAGGACGGTATCGAACCTTATGTGACACGATGAGGGTGTCAGCCGCCTTACACGGTTGACCGATGCAATGACAGGCAGGCTATCTTTCATGGGCACCCCCTATGATCTCTCCCGGATCTATCCCGTCATCATGGTAGAGTTCAGCGGTTATACGGGCAAAAATCGCGTCGTCCTCATAGACCGCCGAACCGATCTGGACCGCGGACGCTCCGGCAAGCATCATCTCAAAAACATCCGGAGCAGATGAAACACCCCCACACCCCACGATAGGAATGCGGCACGCCTCGTAGAGCTCGTATACGCACCTGACCGCTATCGGGAACACCATCCTCCCCGACAGGCCACCATACCGGTTACCCAGGACCGGTCGCCGGAGCTCCGTGGAAATCCTCATGGCCTTGACGGTATTGATGGCGACAAGAGCGTCAGCCCCTCCTTTTTCTGCAGCTTTCCCGATAACGGTTATATCGGTAACATTGGGGGTGAGCTTGACCCAGACGGGCAGGCCTTGACGTCTGACTGTCCGTGTGCATTCCTCCACCAGTTCCGGGTCGGTACCAATAGCTGCCCCGTACCCTTCTGCATGGGGGCATGAAAGGTTCAGCTCGAAGGCGTCGGCACTGTCCCCAAACCACGAAGCTACTTCTCCGAATTCCTCAGGAGTACCCCCGAAAACGCTGACGATAACAGGTCCGCCTATGATGGACCTGAGCTCACCGGAAAATTCACCCGAGGGGTTCGGGAGTCCCATCGCATTGAGGAGGCCTCCTTCAAGTGGGACGAGGCACGGCCCCGCGTGCCCTTCCCTGGGAACAGGGCCTATGGACTTGGTTACAACCCCTCCCGCCCCCCTGGCGAGCATCCTGGAAAGGGATGCTCCGGTTGTCCCAAGTACCCCTGCTGCAAGGACGAGGTGGTTGTTCAGCCGGACGCGGCCCACGTCAGGGATTCCCTTTTTTAGCCGGAGCATATAAGCAGAACTCATCAGTTCTTGTATGTATTTATGCCTCGCGGTACTAGTCGTAAGGTATGACACGCCTTGCGGTAATCGGGACGGGAAAGGTAGGTGGGGAGGTGGCATTCCTTTCTGCCTGCCTTGGTCTCGCCGATTCCCTGACGATATATGACAACGTCCCCGCCCTGCTCCGCGCACAGGCACTTGACCTCCTCCATACCGGCCTCCCGATCGAGGTGGATACCGAGATCAAGACCGTGAGGGAGGCTGATATCTGCGTCTTCACCGCAGGTACACCCAGGAATCCCTCCATTAAAACCCGGGCTGACCTCCTCGAGGCAAACAAGGCTGTCGCGGAGTTGTGCACGAAGGTCCTGACCCGCTTTAACGGGATACTCATAACGGTCACGAACCCAATGGACCTGAACAACTATTATCTCCATAAAAGGGCGGATCTTCCAAAAGAACACTGCCTAGGGTTTGGAGGACAGCTGGACAGCGCACGCTTCGGCCTTGCCCTTGCGAAGAGCGGTTTGAAATGTGAGGAGGCTCATGTCCTGGGAGAGCATGGCGAATATCAGGTCCCGGTATTCTCACATGGTAATCGTTCGGCGTCGGATGCAGACCGGGATTCGATCCTTGCAGGCCTCCGAAATGCAAGCATGGAGGTTATATCAGGCAAGGGCGGAACGGTTTTTGGCCCCGGATGGCATATTGCATCCCTGATCGATGCAGTCGTGAATGACCGGAGGAAGGTCCTCCCCTGCTCCTGCATCCTTTCCGGAGAATACGGCATAAATGACTGTTCAATCGGCGTCCCGGCCAGGATAGGCAGCGAGGGGGTCCTGGGAATTGAGGAGTGGGACTTAGACGGCTGGGAACGGGAGAAAATGTCAGAAGCCGGGACATTCGTACATTCGATGACAAGATCGCTTGATCTCCCATGAGTATGACGGTTGCCGGGGTGGGAACTGGCGGAGTGTCCATCGCCATTACCCAGGTGGAGTACTCGAATTCCGCATCAGGCCCGGTAATCCATATTTTCGGCAGGGACATTTCAGGAACTGCCCACCACCTTGAAGTTACCGGATTCCGGCCGTACTTCTACATCCCCGAAGACGAGGCAAACCGCAAGGAGCACCCGCCCTTCGTCACCATTGAACAGGGAAAAAAATACACCTCGATTAAGGGCGAGCCGCTTGTCCGCCTCTATACCGGGCGCCCAACAGATGTCCGTGAGATACGTGACCGGTACCACCACTACGAAGCGGATATCCCATTCGCGTCCAGGTTCATGATTGACAGGGACATACGGGGAGGGGTCACGACACATGGAAAAAATGTTTCATTCGAGGCCCTGACACCCAGTATTGTCAATGCACGGTCCCGCATCTGCATGGTGGACATCGAGTGCGAAGATATGAGGGGTTTTCCCCAGTCAGAACGGGATGCAATCATCTGCATTACCTGCTGGGACTCGTATGATGACCAGTATACCACGTTTGTCCTTTCAGGCGGGCGGGATGACCTGGTCCAGAGATGCCAGTCAGAGGAGGGGCTTCCGGAGGGCTGTTTCTCTCAGGGGCACCATGTAGTCCTGCCCTGTCCCGACGAACGTACGCTGCTGAGCGCATTTGGGGATTACATCCGTGCAAAGGACCCGGACATCTTTTCAGGCTGGAATGTCGCGGAGTTCGATATCCCCTATATTATCGGAAGGTTCCAGGTGCAGAGACTGGACACCCAGGTATTGGCACGTCTTCCCGGTGCCACCGAACGCACTTCGGCACGCGGCCGGACCGTGTTCGACCTCCTCGCAGCATACAAGAAGATGCAGGGGGCTCAAAGGGAGTCCTATCGCCTCGACGCCATTGCCGAGTCAGAACTCGGAGAGACAAAGTTCAGGTACAAGGGGCTCCTTGTCGACCTGTTACGCGAGCACCCCGGCCAGCTGATCGGTTACAACTACAAGGATGTCGAACTCTGCGTCAGGATAAACATTAAAAACAGTATCATCGATTTTTACGAAGAAATCGCCCGTTATGTCGGGATGCCCCTCGAAAAGACGCTGAACTCATCGAATATCATCGACATCTACATCCTCAGGAAGGCGTTCGGTTCCTATGTCCTCCCATCCAAGGGGTTTGCGGCCGGAGATGAGTTCGAGGGTGCGACCGTCTTCGAACCGAGCAGTGGGATAAAGGAAAATGTCGTCGTCCTTGACCTTACCTCGCTCTATCCCATGGCCATGATGACGATTAATGCATCCCCGGAGACCAAGTCACCGGATGGAGAGTTACGGGCGCCGAACGGTATCAGGTTCCGAAAGGAACCGGACGGACTGACCCGGAGCATCATCTCGGAACTACTGGCTGAGCGTGGTGCAAGGAAAAAACGCAGGAATGAATTCGCGTTCGGGTCCCCTGAGTATAAGCTTTACGATATCCAGCAGAACGTCATCAAGGTCATCATGAATACCTACTACGGTGTGAGTGGGTATGCCCGGTTCAGGCTCTATGACCGTGAGATCGGGGCTGCTGTTACCTCAGTGGGGAGGGCCATCATAGACCATACGAGAGGGGTCATCGAAGGAAAAGGGTACAAGGTAATCTATGGAGATACCGATTCCTGCATGGTCCAGCTCCCCCCGATGAATCTCGATGATACCATTGCTACGGCAAGGACCATTGAAGAGGGGGTTAATGAGAGTTATTCCGGCTTCGCTGGAAATGTCCTCAACGCCGAGAAACATTACTTCTCCATCAAGTTTGAAAAGGTCTACCTCCGGTTTTTCCAGGCAGGGAGGAAAAAGAGGTACGCCGGGCATCTCATCTGGAAGGAGGGAGAGAATACCGACCAGATCGATGTCATCGGGTTTGAGCTCAGGCGGTCAGACTCTCCTCTGATCACGAGGGAGGTGCAGCGCAGGGTGATGGACATGGTCCTTAGGGGAGATCAGTACGAATCAGTCAAAAAGTACCTTGGCGAAGTCATCAGGAAGTACCGTGCCGGCGAGTACTCCCTTGAAGAGATAGGGATCCCTGGGGGAATAGGAAAGCAGCTGGACGACTATGAAAATGACGATGCCCATGTCAGGGGAGCCAAGTACGCGAATAAGTACCTCGGGATGGAATTTGCCAAGGGGTCCAAGCCAAAGCGGGTCTATATCAAGAATGTCACTGCCAGGTACCCTAAAACTGACGTGATATGCTTCGAGTACCAGGACCAGGTCCCTCCGGAGTTCGTGGTGGACAGGGAGACGATGCTTGAAAAAACGATACGGCAACCCATTTCGCGGATCCTGGAGGGCCTGGGATGGCATTGGGCTGATGTCGACCCTTCCAGGACAACCCTGTTCGATTTTGGAATGTAGCCGCAGGACGGTTATATTCATACATCTGCCCAATAAACTGTTTCACGAAATATCATCCCTGCGGGGCCAGGGACCTGCATTTTCACCCGGGTCTCTGCCGCTGGGACCACCTGAACGGAAAAAAAACCGCGGGACCGGACATGATCACAGCCACTGCCCATTCTGAAGACCTCAACAGACACCGTATTCCCAGGATCCTCATTGCGGGGACTCACAGCGGATGTGGCAAGACAACCGTGGCCAGGGGGATCATGCAGGCACTTGTCAGGCGGGGACTGGTCGTCCAGCCATTCAAGGTCGGCCCGGACTTCATCGACCCGACCCACCATTCCAGGATTTGCGGCAGGGTGTCCCGCAACCTCGACCCCTTCCTGATGAGTGAGGAGGGTGTTGTGGACACCTTCATACGTCACACAGCCGGAGCTGACATCGCAGTCATCGAGGGGGTCATGGGAGCTTATGACGGTCTTGACGGGTCACTCTTTGCAAGCACCGCCCATGTCGCGGCTCTCCTGGGAGTCCCGACGGTGCTTGTCGTAGACGTCAGAGGTATGGCCCGATCAGCACACGCGGTTATCAGAGGGTATTGCAGTTATGACTCCCATTTCCCATTAAGGGGGGTAATATTCAACAGGATCGGCAGCCCGCGCCATAAAACGCTGCTTGAACGGGGGACCGAGGTCCCGGTTTTCGGCTGGATAATGAGGAGGGAAGAGTTCGAGGTGGCAAGCCGCCACCTGGGTCTCAGGATGGCGTTCGAGTCATCCGGCGACCCGGAGCTTGCCCCGCTGATGGAGGAGTTCTGTGATATCGATGCTATTCTTGACTGTGCAGCTTCTGCTCCTCCATTGGCCGGATATTCAGCTGAAAAGGAATCCTTTCCAGAAATGGTCCGCATAGGTATCGCCATGGACGAGGCGTTCTGCTTTTACTACCAGGACAACCTCGACCGTCTGCGCAATGCCGGGGGGAAACTGGAATTCTGGAGCCCGATCCATGACAGGCTGCCAGATGTGGACGCGCTGTATTTTGGCGGGGGGTATCCGGAACTTCATGCGGCTGCACTATCAACAGGCAGTTCCTGCAGGGAGGTCCGTTCTTTTGCAGACAGGGGAGGTCCGGTCCTTGCCGAATGTGGCGGTCTCATCTTTATGACCGAAGAACTGACGTTGAGGGATGAACAGTCCCTTCCGATGTCCGGGGTCCTGCCGGCAACAACCTCCATGACCGGGAAGGTCCAGGCACTCGGCTATACCGAAGGAGTGTTCCAGTCAGAAATTGCTCCGTACTCAGGCATCCTTGTCAGAGGACACGAGTTTCACTATTCCCGCCTCGAACCGGCCCGGGATGCCAGGTTTGGGATCAGGCTGAGCCGGGGAAAGGGGATTTGGGAGGGTTGGGACGGCCTGCACGTACACCGGACCGTCGGTACGTATACGCATGCCTATTTTTCAGACCTGTTCGCCAGGCAGTTTATCCGGGATTCAGGGAGAAAACTCTGACTATTTTTCTTTCCCGGTATGATCAGACCAGGGCTCCCGGGTGACTTTCATCATCATGGCCGGGCCTGTCAGGTCCCTGGCTGCCCAAACAAGGAAAAACGGTCTGATCATCATCAGAAAAAAAAAACATTTTTATGGACCTGATAATCAGGTGCCCTTATATACTCACCAATTTTTCAGACCTATACGATGATGGTGCTGTTAATGACTGCAGGGGTTGACGTTGGGTAAACCGTGGTCGTGTTGTTGGGTGTTACCGTCTTGGTCGGTTTTACCGTCTGCGTCTTCGTTGGTTTTATCGTCAGGGTCTTCGTAGGCTTGACTGTCGGCGTCCTGGTTGGTTTCACCTTGACAAGGGTCGCGTTCACAAACTGCGTCTTGTTCGCCTTGATGATAACAGAGTTCTTCACCTGTTTGTACCCTTCCTTGCTGATGAGGATCGTGTGCTTTACGGCAGTGAGGTTGGCGATGACAAGCGGGGTCATGCCGGCTGCCTTTCCATCGAGGGTGACGGTTGCGTTCTCAGGGGCTGAGTTAACCGAAAGGCTCCCATAGGAAACCACTGCGGCTGCAGACGATACGAGAAGAGCTGCTATAACAATAATAGCGGCTCCTGTCAGACATTTCCTGCCATTCATCTGTATACGTGGTTGTTGAACCTATATACGCATGTTTCTCCCCTGAGGCAGGGTCCGAATGGCAGAAATATGGTCAAAAATGAAGAAATAATGGCGGTAATCTCTCTGAACGAGATAGAATGTTGTCTTCTGGCAGAGGTATGAAGGGAGCACATTCATTCCGACGAGGATGTTAAAAACGGAAAATACCTCAAAAATGCTTTTCTATTTTTGATTGATGCATGATAACGGCTCATTTCAACCAACGCGCTCCTCCTTTTCCGGACACCGGCTCTTTGCCGGTCCGGTAATGAGAAAAAAGGATTATATCAATCCATAAAGAGGGAATAAATCAGCAATGACACTCCCTGGGCTCATTCCATTCATGACCTCTGAAAAAAGGGGTGCCGAACGAATAACAGGTAAAAGGAAGAAAAACTTCCTTTATCCCGGCAGGTCTGCCCTCATCCGTCCCTTCATGAGCCCGGGACCGTAGGAGGGGGACTGATGGTATGTTTCTGCTTGAGACGGATCTCTGCCGTGGTGTTCCCAGGGGCCACCTTCACATCGGTCGTCCCTGAATAATACCAGCTCTTCCCGTTTCGGGAATAAACCGGAGAGTCGGCCTGGACACGGGCCGTGCCGGCGGGAAGCCGTGCCGCAAGGTAACCGTTCTGGTCTGCCTGACCGATAAAAACTTTCGAGCCGCTTTTTCCTATCGTGTACAGGCCAGCCCTGGCCACCGCGAATTCTCCATCAGATGTCCAGACCCAGAAATGGACCGTGTTTACAGGCTGGGACTCCCAGCTGCCCGGATTCACGGATGGGACCGGTGTCGGGAGGAGGTTCCCTTTTAGGGGGGTTACCGGGAATTTAATTGCCCCTGATACGGGGAGGATAACCGCGGTTGCCATGAGTATAACACAGGTAATACAGATGAAACGATGAATGAAGTCCATACCTACCTCCGTGATTCTATGATACAAACAGGAGTCTTACCAGAAAAGGTTTCTCATGAAATGGTCTCCAGGAACACCCGGGGAATGCCCCAGGCCTGCAATACACTGATTTTGGGGAGTGCCGCCAGCTAACAGACCAAAAATCAAGCTATTCACCCGGGATTACCGGTCGTCTTCATCCCGTTTTGTTTTCCTCTACGTGGTCCAGGCGAACTCCGGTTTCCTTCAGATATTGTTATTTCTTCCTCCACATGTGTGTGTCACATATACGGATGGCGCCGGGGCCTTATGCCTGCTTATCCAATCGTTCATGGAGGTCTTCAACATTTATATCACTCAGGAACGGATGTTGAACCTGATCCAGGGAGGTTGATCCCCTACGAAGTGTTTATTGTCGTTTAATGTCAAGCAGGCTCTCATGGCCGGGATCCTCCTTTTCCTACTGATAATTCCGTCGAATTCACTCGCAGAACCAAACGGGACCATCCAGCCTGTAATATCCGCTCCTCCTGAAAATGCCGGACTGACAGGGATCCAGGAGGTACAGGCCCCCTCATCAGACAGTACAATTCATGACACTGGACTGCTTTCATGTCCGACCTGTTCGAAAGACGAATTCCTGGCCTGCGGAGCGGTTTCACCAGGTGGTGACCGGGACGATACCTCTGACAATTTCCTTCCCGATGGCCTGACGCCTGAAGAGCAGCCCCCTGAACAGGAACATGCCCCCGGGGAACCACACGTTCCGGAAAATGAGCCGGTTGAACAGCAAACCATGTCTGGTGAAACCGTTCCGAAACTTCCTTTGGCGGCATCTGCTACGATTGTTCCAGGAACACTAATTCATGAAGAACCTGTATCAGGGTCTGCTACTCCCCTCGAAGAGATGAGGAGCCTTCCCATCCAGGATTCCGGAATCCCTGCCGCAGACCTTATCGTCCAGAACACTTCTCCCTTTGAACCGGGACTGGAAGGATCAGGTTCCATTAACCTGATGCTAGCCGACCCACCGCTTAACGAGGGAAACCTTTCAGGAACCGTTTCATCAGGATTCTGGGAAATAAACACCTCTGGCAGTTATTTCCTTGATATTTCCGGCCAGTCATTTGAGACTGAGAACCCCTTCGCAATCTGGATCCATGCCTCATCAGTAGTGCTTGACGGGATGGGCAAGTCCCTCATAGGGAAGGATACCACTTACTCAAGCGGGATACTTGTCGATAAACTCTCTATGGGCGTGCAGATTTACAACCTCACCGTTGAACACTGGGACAACGGAATCTTCATGGACTTCTCAGCACCAGGTGTCATTGACAACATTATCAGTGGAGTCACTGCTGAGAACAACAACAATGGGATTGTCCTTGTCAATTCAGATGATACAACCATTCAGGGTTGTAAAATACAAAATAACCGGGATAACGGCGTAATTTTCATCAATGCCGATAATAATGCAGTAACGGACTGCTCTGTCAGAAACAACCAGGGCAACGGCATATACCTTGAATATTCCGATAATGTCCTTATTTACAGAAACCAGATCGCCGGAAACCACCTTGCCGGCATTGCTGTCCAGAATAAAACCTATCCTTCAGACATTGTAAAAATCCTTTCAAACAGGATAGACCTCAACCAGAAGGGGGTCGTCATCAATGGGTCGCTCGTCGATATCATAGGCAGCAACAGGATCGAAGCAAATGGTATCGGCCTGGAGGTCCTCGATGATTCGGGTAACCTTATCTATGATAATTATTTTATTGACAACACTGATTCCGGCATCTCTCTTTCCAACTCGTATAATGGCTGGATTTTCAACAATTATTTCAACAACCGGAACAATGTCGTCCTGGGACCGGGTAACCGGTTTACTGACTGGAATGTTACCTTAAAGGACGGTCCGAACATAATCGGCGGGCCGTTCCTTGGTGGGAATTACTGGGCCCAGCCGTCTGGTGACGGCTATTCACAAACCTGCCCCGACCTTAATCAGGATGGTATCTGTGATGTGCCCTACATCCTCGGGCCTGGCAACCGGGACAACAATCCTCTCACCACGATTCGACAAGTCCCCCCAACCCCTGGGAAAGATACCTGGGACTTCCTGACTATTCCCATGAACCGTTCCTTCCTGTCCCCGGATGATGGTACTATAACTGTTTCCGGAATCCCGACAGTACTCAGTCCCGGGGAATCCTTTACCCCGGTATTCACTGCCTGTAATACAGGAAAGAATTCATGGACCTCGTCATCTGTCCTTATCACGGGGTATGATGAGGCACCTCTCTTTGGTCCATTTAAAATCCGGATACCCGTTGATACCGTCATTTCTCCAGGGGAAAACTGGAAAAGTTCTTTATCACTCACCGCCCCAGGTCAACCGGGATCATACCGGTTGAGATACGGGCTGACACGCATACTCCACGACAAGCAGGACGGAGAGTTGCCCATACCATTTGGAAGGCAGGTTGATGTTTTTGTCAGGGTAATGCCATTGAAATACTCCCCCGTACCCACTGTTCCTAAAATTGTTTCAAATAAGGGGCAATCCATTCCGGATACCGCACTTTGGGCTGACCCGCTGCAGCAACAAAAGGGAATTTTATCAAGTGAGGATCAAAAATCCCAGGGAATGAGTTTTTTTGCAACAAAAAAAACAGGGACAGAATTTTCTCTTGCAGTAAAAAAACGGTCCGGTACTGTTCAGGAATTTCTCAGATAGAGGATGGTATGCCTGGCATATGGGGTCAGGACCCGGAGGAGGACAGGAGTGAGGATGAATAGTGGTATAAATACCGTCAGGAAATTCTCTCCTGCCATGTGCAAAATCAGGGCTGCCGGGTCCGAAAGATATGCCGGGGGAATCGTTCCGGAGATGATGATCGCCGCAAGGATTCCTGAAAGATAGGTCCAGATGATATAGAAGACATAGGCGAGGACTAATCCCGTGCACAGAACCACGACATCCCTCGCCCGGGCCATATCAAGGTCTGCGCCCGCGAACGAAAGGACTGCCATCGGCACGGCGATAAGGACGAGGCCCTGAAATGCAGACAGGAGGGCAAGGAGGACCACCTGGGAGTCAGGTATGGCAAAGCCTGCCATTGCAATCCTGGCGAGGAACCATCCGAAGAAACCTGCGATGAGCCCCCACGAACCGAGCCACAGAGCAACTATGAGGTAGACCGGCAGCAGGACCATAACAGCCCCGATGATCGGCAGGCTGACCGCACCGATGAAGACCAGGACCGCTTCAACAGCCATGATGATGATAAGTACAAGTCCATAAATAAAAAGGGGGTACGGGCGGCGTTCAACCATTCTTGCCATTTGTAGTCGTTTATCAGCTCGAGAACTGAAAAAGATAGCGGATGGAAACGCAGGAAGAACCAGGAAAACAATTCCTGGGGAATCAGTCACCGTCACTTAAGGCGGCGTATACTTCCTTGAAAACCTGACGGGTCTCGAGTGCCTCGTCACGGGACAGTTTCTGGATGGCAAAACCCACATGGACGAGCACGAAATCCCCGACTGCCACATCCACAAGGTCGATCCTGACCTCCTGCCTTAGCTCGCCGTAATCAACAAGCGCAACATTTCCGTCCCGGATTTCTATGATCTCTGCAGGAATGGCGATACACATAAAGGGTCCTCCGATTCGATGGATGGGACGCCGGGGAAGAGATTTGAACTCTTGAGGTGGCAAGCACCAGTGGCTTTCAAGGCCACCGCCTTTCCGGACTAGACTACCCCGGCACTTCTTATTACATTACCGCTACCCGGTAAAAATGTTATCTTTTAAGCCAGATATTCAGACTTTTTATGCCCTGCGGCTGTGCCATGCAGCAATCCCGGCTGAAACGAGGACCCCGCCGATAATGGTCAGAGGGGCCAGGGGACTCTTTGTCGGGGCTGGTGTGGGTGTCGAACGGGTGTCTCCAAATACTGAGGAAGCACCCGCGTTGATAAGGATCTTGTCCACGTTGTCGGCATACAGAGTGACATTTCCCTCACCATAGTATGGATACACCTTCACATGGACCGTTTCACCGTTTCCATCAATGGTTACCTGTTCCGCCGAAGTAGTGCCGCGGTCATTCACCTTGAGGACGGTTATACCGTCAACTGAGTATTCCACGACCCAGTCCATGCCGGTTGAGGTGAATATTTTCACAGGTCCTTTCCTGGTCGTAACCGAGAAGTAGGCGGGTTTTTCGCGGGATGCGAACGATGTGGCGGCTACCGTCTCATCCCCGGGGATAATTTCCGTCTCGACAGGAGTGATAGAGGTTACCGTGGGTGCAACAGTGGTGATGCGGACCGAGGTAAACTGGAATGTCCCAACAAGGCCTTTTGCATCGGAAAAGGCAACATCATACAGACCAGGGGAGGGTATGGTAATTTTTTTCGAAAAAGCCCCTTCCTTTGTGGTTGTTACATATTCAGGGCCAAACACGGTGTCACCGTTTTCATCTGATACCTGGATCTGTATTCCTGCTGCGCCGTTCCTGGGCGCACTCCCGGCGATGATAAGACTGCCGGTGAAGTCCTGTTTCTGGGACGAAGTCAGTTGGATCTCATCGGAGCGGTCGATGA
This sequence comes from uncultured Methanospirillaceae archaeon, assembly GCA_949319355.1. Classification (GTDB taxonomy): domain Archaea; phylum Halobacteriota; class Methanomicrobia; order Methanomicrobiales; family Methanospirillaceae; genus KLAP105. The sequence goes on from CASGHA010000159.1 coordinate 16,450, forward strand.
GCTGGACCACCTTGATCGTCCGGGAGTCTGAGGACAACTCCCTGGAAGACTTGATCTCGACCTTGTAGGTCCCTTTCTTGAGGCCGGCCGTATCGAATTTGACCTTGAAGTCCTTTTCTCCCTGGATAGTGACCGGTTGGGTATTGATGAGGGTCTGAGTATATTCAACCAGGGAGAATGTCATCTCGGTACTGGTCCCGGCGGGAAGGTTCGTCGTGCCGGTCACGATGAGCGGCATCCCTACCTGGATCTCCTCTGGTGCGTCAAGGACGAGTTGGTATGCAGTAACAGCACCACAAAGCGCTGTAAGCGCAATAATGAGGATAAGGGCTCGCGGCGGGTTCATCATGAGGTTATGTCACCCAGTGGGTTTGTTTTCGGTTCCACATCCTAAGCACTTGAATGATAAATACTTTCTATTCCTGCCTCTATGCGAAAAAAACTGTAGTTATCACTCCCTGCCGGAGGGACCAGCAGGCAAGTGTTTCTTGTGGCCTGGTCAGGGTCCTATCATACCCATTCATGATGTTTGACGCACAAGAATCCGGACTGATCTGACATGGAGCAGTCTGAAGAGATTAAGCCGCTTGCCTGTTGGAAGGGGACCGAGTTCTTCGATGGGTGCCCCAGGACCACGGCAACTGTCATCCTCCGGACCGCTGGATGTTCCTGGGGCAGGTGTCTCATGTGCGGATACCGGAACGAGCGCCACAATGCCGGCGGAGACCAGGAGTCCTTCATAAGGGCGCAACTTGCGTGGATCCGTAACAATGTATCTCTTGAGGGAATATCGATCGTAAAATGGTTCACATCGGGAAGTTTCTTTGATGATAACGAAGTCCCGCCCTCCGTCCGGAAAGAGATCGCCCAATGGTGCAGGGGCAGACAGGTTATCGCAGAAACAAGGCCCGAATATGTCTTTCCCGAGCATATTCTCCCCTTCCTGGAAGGTGTGGACGATGGTTCCTGTGAAAAACCACTCTATGTTGCAATGGGACTTGAAACGTCGAATGACACCATCAGGAACAGGTCAATAAAAAAAGGGTTTTCATACGGGGATTATACCAGGGCATCTGATACCGCACATTCGCTTGGAGCAGGCGTCAAGGCATATCTGCTGATGAAACCACCGTACCTGACGGAGCGCGATGCGATTGACGACATGGTCGCAACGATCCGCGAACTGGGAAACGTTCCTGAGATCATATCCATGAACCCCTGCACGGTCCAGCAGGGCTGCGATCTGGAATGGCTCTGGAAGAGAAAGGAATACCGCCCGCCGTACCTTTGGTCGGTGCTGTCAGTACTGCTCTCTGCAGACCGTTTCATAGCCTGCGACCCGGTGGGAGGAGGTTCCGTCAGGGGACCTCACAACTGTGGCAGGTGCGACCGGGAGATCGTCCAGGCCCTGCGGGATTATTACCGGGACGGAGACCGGGGCCGGCTTGAACAGGCCGCCGAAATCTCCTGCACGTGCAGGGAAGAATGGAATTTCGTCCTTGAAAGGGAACACCCGCTCTGGATGCCCCTTACGCGCTGAAAGTACTGTTTAACAGGTCAATCTCCTTGGCAAGCGCGGGCATGAAGGTACCTGCATCACTGACAACACCGATTGCCTGCATGGTCCCCCGGTCCATCAGTTTTGTAACCGATGATGGGTTGATGTCGACGCAGATGGTCTTCACTTTTGAGGGCAGGCAGTTGCCAACGGCGATCGAATGCAGGAGGGTTGCGACCATGAGGACGAGGTCGCAGTCCTTGACCTGTTCCCTGATGCGGTCCTGTGCGATCATGACATCTGATATCACATCAGGGAGAGGTCCGTCGTCACGGATTGACCCGGCCAGGACAAACGGCACGTTGTTCCTGACACATTCATACATGATTCCCCCGGTAATAATACCCGTTTCCACTGCTGCACGTATCGAACCCGCCCGGATAACCTCGCTGATGGCATACAGATGATGTTTGTGTCCACCGACGACAGGTTTTCCCGTAGAGATATCCATCCCAAGTGAGGTCCCGTAGAGGTTCAGCTCTATATCATGGGTTGCCAGTGCATTTCCGGAAAAAAGGACATTGATAAAGCCCTTCCGGATCATTGATGCGACTGCTTCATCCCCGCCGGTATGGATCACCGCAGGGCCCGCCACCAGGCCGACCTTTCCTCCTTTCTTCCGGATAGCAACGATCTCGGACGCTATTTTAGAGATTATGGTCTCGGTAGGACGTTCTGAGGAGACGGTCCCATGCATGAACTCGAAGTTGGAGCGCTCACGGGGACGCTCGGGAGGTGTCACCCTGACGCCCTGTTCTCCCACAACAACCTTGTCGCCTTTTCTGAGTTTTGCTATCGGGGTGCACAAGGCCCGGTAATCCGACTCCCTGATGACAATCAGGCAGTCCATCTCGATCTCCTCGACGGGAAGCCAGACGCCTCCGTACTTTACGGAGGTGAAGTGGTTTGTCGTCGAGTAGAACCCCTTGGGTACGACCCGGTCTCCTTCCGCCGGAACGATGATGACATCATCGACTTCCGGCTGTCGTGCCCCGAACCGGTGCAGTTCGGAAAGGATGCGGACAACCTGCTCCTCCTGTTCCGCATTGACCTTCAGCCTCGCATAGCTTGGGTCGGTTTTTCGCTTGCCCACGTTAAACGTGAGAATTTCGAAATTACCACCCAGGTCCATGATAGTGTCAAAGATAGAGGTCATGATGCCCGAATCGATGATATGCCCCTCGACCTCTATCTCCCGTGAGGCTGTCATATCCACTATCATTGGCCCTTCATGGACTTATCGTTTCGTACAGGCCCTGAAAGGATGTTCTTTGGGGGGTTTTCCCTATCATGAAGCCACCGTTCAAGGGCGGCATGTTCCTCAGGGGTATTCAGGTTCACCAGGAAGTCCTGTTCCTTAGACAGGTACTGGAGCTCAGTCTGTACCCGGTCTATTATCCTTCCGTCGATGATGTTGAGCCCTGATGCGACGGCCTTCACGTGCCCGATATTATATGAATCAGGTTTTCTCAGGCCAAGGCGGTCATACACGGATACCGGGGTCCAGACCGAGCAGGACTCCTGTCCGGAGCACCCGAACGACGACCTGACCTCCCCGATGAGTGCACCGGAGACCGTTGGGAGATCACTTGAAACCGTGAACAAAGGTGCCTTTTCTTCGATTTCCCGGACAATGGTAAATAAATCCTCGCAGTACCCTTCTCCCTCTGAACAGACCACCTCTGTGCCCTGTGCCCTGCACCAGTTCCTCGTATAAGGGGTGTTTTCTGACGTGGCGACCAGGACCTCATACCCAAAAAAAGCATCAATAACATATGAGATAAGAGGTCGTCCGTTCAGGAGGGCAAGGGGTTTTTCATTGCTTCCAAGACGGGTCCCTCTGCCGCCGGCCATGATCAGGGCAAGCATTCCTTCAGGACCTCAATGAACCGTTCATTTTCAGGGTGTTGTCGTACCGCAATACGGACCGAAGTAGGGAGACCGAATGAGGTACAGTCACGGACAAGGATGCCCCTCTGCCTGAGAACATCCGCGACCTCTGAAGCAGGACGTCTGCCGGTGGCCAGGATGAAGTTGACCTTTGAAGGCTGGCACCGGAACCCTGCATCTTCAAGGTGTTGTTCAAGGTAGAGTCTCTCCCTTGCAATCTTTTCACGGGAAACCTCCAGCTCACCTAGCCGGCTCATCGCCTCGATTGCAAACTGTTCAGCCAGGCAGTTGACGGTCCAGGGTGGGCGGAGCGCCTCCATCTGTTGTACGAGTTCCTCGTCTCCAAAACCATAACCGAACCGGAGACCGGGGACGGCAAAGGACTTCGTAAGCGATCTCATAATGAAAACCCCAGTCTCTCTCGTCCTGACAATGGACTCGTCCCTGTCGGATAACTCTACGAATGCCTCATCGACCATCGTTGACTTTCCTTCTGCGGCCCTTTCCCTGACGAGTGAGAGAATATCCTCACGGGGTCGCAATTTCCCATCCGGGTTGTTTGGGTTACACACAAAAAGGGCATCGGCTTTTTCCGGGTTTTTTGAGGGCGTTGCACCAGTAAGCCGCGCAGAATAGGCATATTCGCCAAAAGTCGGCTCGATGGTCCCGTATGTCAGGCCCTTCCCAAGGACAGCCTGGCAATAGGTCCGGAGGACCTCAATCGAACCGTTTCCAACGGTAATTTCCTGAAGGTCTCTTCCTGACGGTTTGCTTATCGCGGTCTTGAGGAGGGTATAATCATCATCCGGGTAGGACCTGATGGCGACCAGGTCCGGTTTCAACATGATCTCAGGGGGGTATGGATTGATGCTCGCAGAGAAATCCAGGAAGCTCCTGCCCTTCTGGGCCTCCTCTCGTTTCAAACACCCTCCATGGATTACTTTTCCTGGTACCTGCCGCATCAAAACACCAAAACCTGCCATATAGCTAGAGTGTCCTGTCGCAAAAAAGCCAGCGTTCGAAAAAGATGAAAAAGTATATATACAATACAGTTATATTCTGTGACTATCTGGTAAATGTCAGACATGGAGGTTCCAAATGTCTGACGATTGTCAGACAAATGTCATACAATTGTCAGACATGTGATGAATTATGATGCAGAGGATAACGCTCAGATTACCCGGGCAGCAGATTGATATGCTCGAGCAGATGGTGGCTGCAGGAGAGTTTCCCACCGTTTCCGAAGCTGTAAGGGACGCTGTCCGTGAGCTTATCGAAAGACGTGCCAACCGTGTCTTAAAGGAAAGTGACCAGGTATCATTCAAGGTGTAAGAGGGTCCAGCATGCAGAGCATCATTAACGAGGCGTTGAAAAACGCGGAGATCGAAAAGGAGATGAAAAGCCCCGCGAACAACCTCGACGACGATCTTGTGGGAAACCCCAGGATTGTTATCATCGGTTGTGGTGGCGCTGGCAACAACACAGTAAACCGCCTGCACCACATGGGTGTTTCCGGGGCGGAAACAATTGCGATTAACACTGACAAGCAGCATCTGGACATGATTCAGGCCGACAAGCGTGTCCTCATCGGAAAGTCCCTCACCAGGGGTCTTGGGGCTGGCGGATATCCGGATGTCGGAAAACGGGCGGCTGAAATGGCACGTCCGACACTCGAGGCACTCCTCGATTCGGCCGATCTTGTCTTCGTTACTGCAGGAATGGGTGGTGGGACCGGTACCGGTTCGGCACCCGTCGTGGCACAGGTCGCCAAGGAACAGGGGGCAATAGTCGTCGGAATGGTCTCCTACCC
>CASGHA010000160.1 GCA_949319355.1 uncultured Methanospirillaceae archaeon
CTCTCGGCAGCAACCGGGCTTGCCATCGTCGTTGCCTTTTTACGGGGATTTACCAGGAAAAATGCGGATACAATCGGGAATTTCTGGTCCGATCTAACGAGGTCGGTCCTTTATGTCCTCCTGCCGCTGGCAGTTGTCCTGACGGTTGTCCTCGTGTCACAGGGAGTTATCCAGAACTTCAACCCTTACCTCCCGGCGACAGGACTGTCTGGTGACACCCAGGTTATCCCCGGGGGTCCGGCGGCATCGCAGGTAGCCATCAAGCTCGTAGGGACCAACGGGGGCGGTTTCTTCAATACAAACTCGGCACATCCGTTTGAAAACCCGACACCATTGTCAAACCTTCTGGAGGTCTTTGCACTCCTCTGTATACCTCTTGGTCTTCCGTTCGCATTCGGCAGGATGACTGGGGACAGGAAACAGGGCCTGGCCCTCTTTACCGCAATGATGGTCCTTTTTGCCGCGGGACTGGGACTTGCAACCTGGATGGAAACAAGCGGCAATCCTCTCCTTGAAAAGGCAGGCATTGCCGGAGGAGCAAACATGGAGGGGAAGGAGGTCAGGTTCGGTATCGTCCCGTCCGTCCTTTTTGCTGTCTCAACGACCACAACATCATCCGGTGCGGTAAATGCGATGCATGACAGCATGCTCCCCCTCACAGGTCTTCTCCTCCTTTTCAACATGCTCACTGGGGAGATCATCCTCGGAGGAGTGGGCGTCGGGCTTATCGGCATCCTGTATTATGCCATGCTCACCATGTTCCTCGTCAGCCTGATGATCGGCAGGACGCCTGAGTTCCTGGGCAAGAAGCTGGAGCCGTTCGAGATGACCATGGTCTCAATCGCCGTGCTTTTACCAGGCATTCTCATCCTGCTTTTTTCTGCCTTGTGCCTGGTCATCCCGGAGGGTCTTGCAGGGATTGCGAACCCCGGATCCCACGGTCTTTCTGAAATCCTGTACGCCTTTTCGTCCTGCACGGGTAACAACGGTTCGGCATTCGCCGGACTCTCAGTCAATACTCCTTTCTATAACCTCCTCCTTGCAGGGATGATGCTGACAGGCCGCTTCCTGACTATCCTGCCGGCACTCGCAATCGCAGGGTCACTTGCGGCTAAAAAAAGAGTTCCCCATTCCACCGCCTCCATTCCCTCTACAGGCCCCCTCTTCGTAGTGATGCTTATCGGGGTCATCATCATTGTAGGAGTCCTTACCTTCTTCCCAGCCCTGGTCCTTGGACCGGTCCTCGAGCACCTGGCAATGAACGGGGGTATCTGATGACACGGGAGCCGGCATCAGGAATCTTCAGGAGTGGCCTGCTCCCCCAGGCAGTCCTGGGGGCGTTCACGAAGTTAAACCCTGTAAAACTCGTCAAAAACCCGGTCATGTTCATCGTTGAAATCGGATCGGTCCTGACCACGGTAATAACAATTAACGACATCTATAGCGGGGAGCCCTTCCTGTTAAACCTCCAGATTACGCTTTGGTTATGGTTCACCGTCCTTTTTGCGAACTTCGCCGAGGCTCTCGCCGAAACCAGGTCGAAAGCACAGGCCGCCTCTCTCAGGCGGGCCAGGTCAGAGGCTACGGCAAGGAGGATTATAACCAATAACGAGACCGAGGTCGTAGCGGCCACCGAACTGGTAAAGGATGACCGCATTATCATCGGTGAAGGGGACCTCATTCCCGGGGATGGCGAGATCGAACAGGGAGTCGCCCTCATTGACGAGTCAGCCATAACCGGTGAGTCTGCCCCCGTCGTCAGGGAATCGGGCGGCGACAGAAGTGCCGTAACGGGTGGCTGCACGGTCCTTTCCGGCACGATCCGTGTCCGGGTCACGGCTAATCCCGGGGAAACATTCCTTGACAGGATGATCTCCATGGTCGAAGCGGCGACGCGGCAGAAAACCCCGAATGAGCGGGCCCTCGAGATCATTCTCGTCGGACTGACCGCCGTCTTCCTGACCGTGGTTGTTACGCTCCAGGCATATGCAGGATACATGGCGGTTGCCATCACTGTCCCTGTCCTCGTCTCGCTCCTTGTGTGCCTGATGCCGACAACGATAGGAGGCCTCCTGCCGGCTATCGGAATTTCCGGGATGGCCCGCCTGTTGCGGCACAATGTCATCGCATTGTCCGGGCGGGCGGTCGAAGCGGCGGGTGATGTCGATGTCGTCCTGCTCGATAAGACCGGGACCATAACCCTCGGGAACCGCGTCGCAACCGAGTTCATCACGGCGCCGGGAGTTGCGGACGAAGATCTTGTAGAGACAGCAGTCCTCTCTTCCATCGCGGATGAAACACCCGAAGGGCGAAGTATCATGACCCTCGGCAAGGAATACCTCGGGGTACGGGGAAGCGACATACGGGCCCCAGAAAAGGCGGTCTTCATACCGTTCTCGGTTGAGACCAGGATGAGCGGGATCTCCTGGGACGGCCGGGATATCAGGAAAGGGACCAGGGACGCCATCCAGAAATTTGTGACCCAGCAGGGTGGATCAGTACCTGAAGCAGTCCAGGAAGCGGTGAACAGTATCGCCCGTGTCGGAGGAACACCACTGGTGGTCGCCGACGGCCCGCAGGTCCTCGGGGTCATCAGGTTAAAGGACGTGCTCAAGCAGGACATCAGGGACAGGCTTCACCTCCTCCGGAAAATGGGTATCACCTCGGTTATGGTCACCGGGGATAATCCCCAGACGGCCGCTGCAATTGCAGGAGAGGCAGGGATAGATGAATTCGTTGCCGAAGCGCGGCCTGAAACCAAACTCGAGACGATCCGGGCATACCAGCAGGACGGTCACCTGGTCGCCATGATCGGTGATGGCACCAACGATGCCCCTGCCCTGGCCCAGGCTGATGTCGCGGTCGCCATGAATGCCGGGACCGAGGTCGCCCGGGAAGCCGCCAACATGGTCGATCTCGACTCGAACCCGACAAAGCTGCTTGATATCGTCGAAATAGGGAAACAGATCCTGATCACCCGTGGATCTCTTACAACCTTTTCGATAGCCAATGATGTTGCAAAATATTTTGCCATCCTGCCTGCATTATTTGCAGCAGCATACCCGTCACTCGGGCTTTTGAATATTATGCACCTCGCGACTCCGGAGAGCGCCGTACTGTCCGCCGTCATCTTTAACGCACTCATTATACCCTGCCTGATCCCGCTTTCTCTCCGGGGAGTCCGCTACAGACCCGAGTCAACAGAAGACCTCCTCAGGAGAAACATCCTCATCTTCGGGCTCGGGGGTTTGCTCCTGCCATTCATCGGAATCAAGGTCATCGACTGGGTCCTGGTGGTGAGCCATGCAGCAGCATAAGGATATCCTGGCAACCGCGGTTAAATCAATCCTGGTTATCCTGGCCTTCACATTCATCACCGGGATCGTCTATCCTCTCGTGATGACCGGGATCTCCCAGGTGGCATTTCCAGAACAGGCGAACGGGGAAATCGTTACCGTTCATGGCAGTGTCGCCGGCTCCAGGCTGATCGGCCAGGATTTTAACGCACCGGGCTTCTTTCACAGCAGGCCATCAGCGGTCCAGTATGCCGCAAATGGTTCCGGGGCGAGTAATTACGGCCCCGTCAACCCGGTGTATCTTAACGAAGTAAGGAAACGGGTTTCTGCATTCAGGTCACGGAACGGGCTTTCGGACGATACTGCTCTTCCGGCAGATATCGTCCTTGCGTCCGGAAGCGGCCTGGATCCCCATATCAGCCTGGAGGCTGCCCTCCTCCAGGTCCCAAGGGTTGCATCTGAGCAAGGTCTGGAGGAGGGAGCGGTGAGGGACCTGGTACTGGCCCACAATGAAAAACCATTCATCGGTATACCTTCGCAGGACCGGGTTAATGTACTTGAAGTGAACACCGCATTAATCAAAATGGTTTCATCAAAACGATGACCCGCGACGACAACCGCCCTGATCCGGATGCTCTCCTCAGACGTGTTACCGGCGGGAACGGAAACAAAACACAAAAAGGGTCATTCAAGATATTCCTCGGGTACGCAGCAGGGGTCGGCAAGACCTACACCATGCTCGAGGAGGCGCGGGCGCTTAAGAAAGAGGGAAATGACATCATCATCGGAATAGTCGAGACACACGGTCGTGCCGAAACTGAGGCCCTCATCGAAGGTTTTCCGGTAATCGAACCAGTCTTGTGCCAGATAGGTGATGTTACCGTGAAAGAACTGGACCTTGACACCATCCTTTCACGCCGGCCGGAAATCGTCCTCGTGGACGAACTCGCCCATACCAATGCACCCTGCTCACGACACACCAAGCGGTACCAGGACGTGGAGGAACTCATCGAAGCCGGAATTTCGGTTTTTTCGACCCTCAACATTCAGCACATCGAGAGTTTAAACGACGCGGTGGCGGAAATCACAAAGATAAGGGTTGAAGAAACCATCCCTGACAGGGTCGTGGAGATGGCCGATGATATCGAGCTTATCGATATTCCTCCGGAAACCCTGCTCGAACGACTCAGGGAGGGAAAGGTCTACATCCCGAAAAAAGCAGAACAGGCTATCCGACGCTTTTTCCAGAAAGGGCACCTCATGGGCCTGCGGGAACTCTCACTCAGGTATACGGCACACAAGGTGGACAGCGAGATGCGGACATACATGTCCACGCATGCCATAGTCGGGCCCTGGCCTGCAGGTACCCGTCTCCTGGTCTGTGTGAGCCCGAGTCCGCTCTCCGTTCATGCCATCAGGGCCGCACGGCAGCTCGCCGACGACCTTGACGCGGCATGGTTTGCGGTATATGTCGAACCCCAGCGACACCTTGTATCACCAATGGAACGGGAACAACTTACCAGGAACCTCAAACTGGCTGAAGAACTGGGAAGCGAGGTTAAGGTCATCAGCGGGCCCGACATCGTGGACGAGATCATCAGGTTTGCACGGGATAACAATATATCGCTTATTGTCGCCGGTTCTCCAAGAAGACCTGCCTGGCAGGAGGTTTTCCGGGGCCCCCTGGTCTATGACCTCGTGAGAAAGAGCGGGACCATCGATGTCGTGGTAGTCGGCAGCCCTCTTGAAACATCGAAAAAGACGCCCGTTTCCATTAAAAACCTGGATATCGGCCTGCAGACCGTAACCGGTCCGGTCGTGCTGACCATAATAACGACCCTGATCCTCTGGTTCGCCCAGTCAAAACTTGAGTTCCTCAATGTTGCCATGCTCTTCCTCGTTCCCGTCCTTCTCGCATCCATCCTCTGGGGAAGAACGGCAGGGATTATTACGACCGTATGTGCCGTTGCCACCCTCGACTTTTTTTTTGTCAAACCGACCCTTTCATTTGCCGTCGAGGACCTCCGGTATATCCCGAGTTTCCTTGTTTTCCTTTTCGTCGCCCTGTCTACAAGCATGCTCGCCGATGCGCTTAGAAGACAGTCGGTGGTGACACGGCAGCGCGACCGGTTCATCTCGGCGATATTCAGCTTCACGACCATGCTTCTCTCACCTCCTGACCCCGGGGACTCCCCGGCCAGACTTGATTCGGTCCTGATACAGGCGGCAGAAAAGATTCACGATGTTTTTGAATGTGAAGTAGTCATCCTCCTTCCCGGGAACGGTTCACTCCGGTCACGTGTAATGGTGGGGTCAAAGACACCTCCTGACGAAAAAGAACTGGGAGTGGCATCATGGGTCTTTTCCCACAACACCGCAGCGGGAAAGGGAACTGATACGTTCGCTACGGCCCGGTGGGCATATATCCCTATAAAAACCCATAACGGGGTCCTTGGTGTCCTGGGGTTTCGTTCCGAGAAACCCGACCAGATCCTGGCACCCGACAAACGTCAAATCCTTGCCGCCTTCACCAACGTGCTCGCAATAGCTCTGGAAGGGATGGGGATCCAGCCACAGCAACTATCCCCGGTCGACCATCCTGCATACGGGCGGGACCTCCCGAAAAAAAACGAAACAGGGTCCTGAAAAAGATAATTTTCCGGGGTTTACACCCCTATCGCTGCGATGTCGCCAGGTCCGGAGAGGTAGAGCCAGTAGCCTTTCATCGGTTCCATCAGGCGGGAGTCCGAGAACTCGCCGCTTCCACCGTTCACGATGGCGATGTCATACTGCTGGGTGGTCGCGTTGAAGCCGACGGCGTTCACCCAGACAGGCTGGACCGAGAAGAGAGTGTCACGTGCCGTGGCAGGGGTCATTCCGGTGAACCCGACGGTGTTCCATCCCTTGTATCCCTTCTTCACCGGGGGTATCTGGAGCGGGTCACAGGCATAGATGAGGGGGACTGATGCCGCAGCCCTTGAGTATATGAAGATACCGTCGAGCTGCCTCACGGGGGTATCGGGGAGGAGGACCGACCAGGTCCCGGAGGCCCCGTCAAAGAGCCATGCGGAACGGCCGACCGTATCCACGGTGGAAAAAATGGTGCCGCTGTCATGTCCCTCCGCCAGCTTTTTCGGCACCGAGACCAGGTTCCACCCGGGCCTGAGGGGGATCTCCCCGGAACATACATCGGCAGCCGTAACCGCAAGGGGTATGAGGGCAAGGCTTGCGAAGAGTGCGAGCAGGACAAGTGCCGGCCCCCGTTGCCCCGCACCGTTCCGGATTCTCGTTGTCATGGAGAGAGATGACGGCATACCGGTATTTAAGCATATTGGGACTGGAGGGCCTCAACACGACGTTTCAGACCACGAGGCGCCTCCTCATCAGCTTAAGCGCCACGAGGTAGAAGACGAGCCCGGCAGCGAGCACCCAGGCGAGGTGCCAGAGGCCGTCGATGGAGAATGCCTGGAGCGTGCACATCCTCGCCAGGATGACGACATGGGTCAGGGGGAGGACCGCGTACGCGATGTACTGGATGGCGGCCGGCAGGAGGTCGAGGGGAAAGAATGTCCCTGAGAAGAGGAACATGGGGGTGATGAAGAGAAATGCCGGGTAGTTGAGGGTTTCGATATCAGGGGTGAGCGAGGTGAAGCACATGCCGATGGACGCAAACATGAACCCTGCGATGAACGAGAGAGGGATGAGGAGGAGGGCTCCGGGGAGGGTAACCACTGAGAACAGGGCGAGGACCGGGAGCATGAGCGAGCAGTAGAGGAGCCCCCGTGTCGCTCCCCAGAGGATCTCGCCGGTGACGACCTCCTCGATGGTGACCGGTGTCGAGATGATCGCCTCGAAGGTCTTCTGGTAGTACATCCTCACGAAACTCGCGTACGTGCACTCGAAGAAGGAGGCGTTCATGACCGAGACCGCGACGATCGCCGGTGCCACGAAATCCGGGTACGGGATGCCGTCCATGACCGGGATGAAGGCGCCGACACCGAAGCCGAGTGCAAGGAGGTAGAGGACCGGCTCGAGAAACGGGGGGATGAAGTTGACCCTCCATACGCGGATGAACACGGTCAGGTTCCTCTGCCACACCCTCCAGGCCAGGTGTGATACCGGTGGCACGATGGCTGATGCATAACGCATGCAGGGACTCCTCCTGCTTGTTGGTTAACCCTGATCCGTTAAGGCTGTATGGAACCCGCACCAGCGTATCCGTGGAAGCAGCCGGGCGGCAGCCGACGGACCAGCGGCAAATAGCTATTTACACCCGGGTGTCGAGAACACTTCATTGTGAGGGCGACCCACGGGGTGCTGACCGGCATGGACGGACATGGACCGGAGGGGACACGGGGGCGCGGGAAGACCTGGCCCTTTTCCTGGTATGTAACCATTGTCATCATCGTGGTCGTCATCATCGTCGTTTCAGGGATGTCCCTCTCCAGTTACCTCATCACCAGGCAGGAGTTCGAACGCACGCAGGAGGTGATGCGGGCCCAGACAGAGAGCCACATCACCGAGTCGATACTCCTCATGGAGGCGGGCCTGAACCTGTACGACGATACCTACAACAACCGGATGAAGCACGCCTTCGAGCCTTTTTTAACAGAATATAACATGTCTGGCGGCGACCCGGCCAAAATGGACCTCGAAAAACTCAAGGTGGCAACCGACAACGAGTTCGAGCTCTATGTCATCGATGACCGGGGCGTCATCATCGCGACGACCTTCGCCCCGGAAAAGGGCCTTGACTTCAGGCAGTATGCCCCGTATTTCGTGGATTACCTCGATAAAATACGCAAAGAAGGCGGTTTTCACCCGGACAGGGTCGTCAAGGATTTTGCGACCGGCCAGACAAAAAAATTCGCGTACATGGCCACCCCGGACCACCAGTACATCCTTGAACTCGGGCTATCCAGGGAAGTATACCTCCCCGAACGGTCCCAGTTCGCAAGACCAGTACCACAGGTGATTGCAGATTTAAAGCACCAGAACCCATATATTGCGAATATTTCCCTGTTCGACTCGACCCTGAAACGCCAGACCGAGACCGGCTCAGTAAAAGTCCCAAACGGCACCCTGAAGGACCGGATCAGGGGGATCTTCAGCGAAAAGAAGAAAGTCACCATTTTTGAGCCTGAAAACGGCACCACCCGCTCATACATCTACATCAATACCTCCGCCCCGCAGTATGGCAGCGATACGAGCAGGGTCGCCGAGATCGTCTACGATGACAGCCTTGCCGCAGGGGACCTCTCAAAGCTCGTCTATTCCAACCTCGCGATCGGACTGATCGTGGGGATCATCGGCATAGCCGGAGGACTGCTCGGTGCCCAGGCCCTGACCCGGCCGATCCGGCTGATGGTGAAGGACGTCGACGAAATAACGGCAGGCAACCTGGAGCACCAGGTCAGGCCACCGCTGGGATGGGAACTCAAGGTGCTCTCGCACCGGATCAACGGCATGGTGGTGACATTACGCCGGTCGATCAGCGACCTCACCGTCTCGCAGAAGGCCCTCGGGGAAAGCCGGGAACTCTACCGGGTTGTAGTGGAGACGCAGTCCGAATTCATTGCCCGTCTTACAGTAAACGGGACGATAACATTTGCAAATGAGGCATACCTGCGGTTTTTCGGCGTGAGCAAGGAGGACCTCGCGGGCAGGGAGTTTGCCGGGGCGGTCGATCCCGATGACCGTGTGCGGCTCGCGTCCCATATTGCCACCCTTACGAGGGCCCGTCCGACCGCTTCCATCGAGTACCGGGTTGCTGCCGCCGGGGGAGCGGTCAGGTGGATATCCCGGACCGACACCGCACTTTTCACCACACCAGGAGAACTATCAGGGTACCTCTCGGTCGGGAGGGACGTAACCGACAGGGTCGAAGCCAGGCGGGAACTGGTCCGTGCCAATGAGGAACTGGAGTCACGGGTGCTGGAACGGACCAGGGAGCTTGAACACTACAACCGTGAGCTCACGTCCTTCAGCTACACGGTTTCCCACGACCTCCGGGCGCCGCTCCGGGCAATTGACGGATTTTCACGGATACTCGAGCAGGACTACAAGGCCAACCTCCCTGACGAGGCTGTCGGCTACATCCACAGGGTCAGGGAAAACGCGAGGAACATGTCGAACCTGATCGATGACCTCCTCGAGCTGTCCAGGACCGGACGACGTGTCATTGAGAAGGTTGATGTCGATATCGCCCGTGTCGTTGAGGAGTGCATCGACGACCTTGCACCTGCGATGAAGGGCAGGTCCGTTACGATTACGACAGGAGAACTGCCTCCCTGCCGGGCTGACCCGGTGCTGGTCAGGCAGGTCTTTGTCAACCTCATATCAAACGCCATCAAGTACAGCAAGCCACGCGAAAACGCGGAGGTCCGGATTGGGTCCTCTCAGGAAGAGGGAAGGACCGTATACCACGTGAAGGACAATGGCATCGGCTTTGACATGGCCTACAAGGACAAGATCTTCGGCGTCTTCGAGCGTCTCCACCGGGCTGATGAGTACGAAGGGACCGGGGTCGGCCTTGCCATCGTGAAGCAGATCATCGAACGCCACGGTGGAAGGATCTGGGTGGAAGCGAGCCCTGGAAACGGTGCGGCATTCTATTTCACATTCGGACAGAACACAGGCCCGTGATCATTCCCGCAGGGGCCGGCCGGTGAGGTGCAGGAACACGTCCTCGAGGCTGGCAGGCCGCACGGTGACCGTCGTCCCGGGACACCCCTCAAGGATCGCGTCGGTGTCCTCCTTCACCCGGGTGGAATAGACCCTGATAGTATCACCCATGACCTCGAAGCGGGCGCCCAGCCCGGCCGTGCAGGCCCGGGCCTCCGGGGTATCGGCGATCTCCACGACTGACTTCCCGATAATCCTTCCGATGAGCTCACCGGGAGGCCCTTCGATAAGGATCCTGCCATGGTCCATGATGACGAGCCGGTCACAGAGCCGTTCAGCCTCCTCCATGTAATGGGTCGTGATGATGATGGTGATGCCCTTGGCCCTGAGGGTCCGGAGGGTGTCCCAGATGAGGTGCCGTGCCTGGGGGTCAAGGCCCGTCGTCGGCTCGTCCAGGATGAGGAGGTCGGGGTTATTGACAAGGGCACGGGCAAGGATGAGGCGCCGTTTCATCCCGCCTGAAAGCTTCTCGATGATGACGTCCTGTTTTGAATCGAGCTTCAGGAAGCGGAGGAGATCGAGAGAACGCTGCACAGCCTCCTCCCTCGGAATGTCATAGTACCCCGCATACGTGACAAGGTTGTCAAGCGATGAGAACTCAGGGTCGAGGTTGTTGTCCTGCGGGACGACCCCGATGCGGCGCTTGATGAGCCGTGCGTCTGGTCTCGGGTCCATCCCGAAGAGCTCCAGTGTGCCACCGTCGCGCGGGGAGACACACTGTACCATACGCATTGTCGTCGTCTTGCCTGCCCCGTTCGGCCCCAGGAAACCGAATATCTCTCCTTTCAGGACCCGGAACGATATGGAGTCGACTGCTGTCAGCTCACCGAACCTCTTCAGAAGTCCCTCTGCAGTGACTACCGGTCCACCGGCCTCGCCCGGCCCCATGCCGGTCCCACCTCCACCCATGAGATGTTCCACCTGTGACAGTCAGCTCCAGCCATTGAGGGAGTTGGTGCCATGAACTCATGAATCAATCCTTTCTTCCTGTTCAGGGATAGCAGCAGCCGTACACCCTGCCAGGCGGTCATTCATAAGGGTCTCTCCTTCGCCCGGTCCAGGACCAGCGGGACTGGGAAACCGGCAGCTCTCCCCACAAGAGGAGCAATATATATCCCTTCGTTCTACTGTTATGACATGCATGTCTGGTCCTGTGGCGTCACGGGGGTATTCCGGGCATGAATAAAAAAGGGTCCGGTACAACCGGAAACGAACGCAGTTTCTCCTTCTATCTCACGCTCCTGATCCTCCTCCTCATCGGGGCCATGATAACGGGTATCACAACCGTAGACTACATATCGACCAGGCAGATGTTCGAGGAGCAGCAGGATCTCCTCCATAATCAGACCGAGAATGACATCAGGGACGCCCTGTACCTTGCCGATGCAGGGCTGATGCTCTATGATGATACCTATAACCAGCACATGGGGCAGAAGTTCACCATTTTCATGGAGGAATATAACAGGAGTGGTGGCGACCCTTCACGAATGGACCTGGCTCTGGCCTATAAGAAGATCAATGAGCAACCCCTGCTCAGGGCGGCCCCCTACCTGAGACAGGACAGGTACAGCGGGGGGCCTGAAGAGGGGAGGCCGGAAATCGACCTCTATGTCATCAACGAGTCCGGGGTTATCGTATTTACGACCAACGGGGCGGATAAGGGCCTCGATTTCAGTTCCCAGCCCGCCTTCTATCAGTACCTCGGAAGGATCAGGAACATGTCCGGCATGTTCCCGGACCGGATTGTACGGGACGAGGCCAGCGTAAAACTGCACAAGTTCGCCTACATGCCGACGGCCGACCACAGGTATATCCTCGAGCTCGGCCTTTCCGGGGCGTTTCTCCAGAAGGAACGGGGCAGGATCCAGTTCCAGGGCGTCATCGGCAAGATCCTTTCGAGGAATCCCTTTGTGAAGGACTTCGCGGTCTATGATTTCCAGAGCTGGGACGTGACCGACCCCGAGAAACCCTTCCCTGTCGCCTTATCAGGAGACCTGGCACGGGTCATCTCGACCAGGGAAGATACCCGTTCCCTTGACACGGCGAACAGGACGGTCACGGACTACCTCGTGGTAGACCTCCGTTCGGATCGGTATGGCTCCGACCCATCCCTCATCGTGAAAATAACCTATGACATGTCCCTGATCGATACCGCCCTGTCCAGGCTGCTCCTTGAAAGGGTGCTGTGGGCGGTCGTCCTACTGATCATAGGAGCGTTTTTCGCCGTGATGATAGGGAGGTTCCTCGGGGGACCGGTAGAGGGCATCGTCAGCGACATCGACCGGATCGCAGGGGGGGACCTTGACCACCCGGTTGCCTCTGCCCGGGGGGCCGAGTTCTCAACCCTTACGAGGGCGATTACCGCCATGGTGGGACGGCTCAAGGAGACGATCGTCCAGCTTTCGAAAAGCGAGCAGGCCCTTGCCATAAGCGAAAAACGCTACCGGGCGGTGTCCGAGATCATCACCGATTATGCCTATTCCGGCAGGCTCAACGACAAAGGTGTGATCACCCTCGAGTGGGGCTCGGGAGCGTTCGAGAAGATAACAGGGTTCACATACCAGGAGGCGCTTCTCAAAGGATGGTGGCTTTTCCTTGCCTATCCCCCTGATAAGGAGGTCGTCAGGGCACACAACCAGAGCATCCTCGAGAACAGGCCGAAGTCAAGCGAATTCCGTATCGTTACCAGGTCCGGGGACATCAGGTGGATCAGCCACCGTTCGGTACCGGAAAGTGGTGAAAGGGGAGACGCTGCGGTCCGTTTCATCGCAGCCGGCCAGGACATCACCGACCGCAAGCAGGCCGAGGAAGAGGTGAGGAAGGTCAACGAGGAACTGGAAGAGCGGGTCAGGGAGCGGACGGCGGACCTGACCCAGGCGAACCGGGAACTCGAGGCATTCTCGTACACGGTTTCCCACGACCTCCGCGGACCGCTCCGGGCAATCGACGGGTTTTCGAGGATCCTGTCCGAGACCATGCCCGATCCGGAACAGTCAGCTACGCGGGACCTGCTTATGAGGATCCGGACCGCGGCCCAGGAGATGGGCCACCTGATCGACGGGCTCCTCGACTTTTCCCGCCTCGGGAGAAAGGCACTGGCAATAACCGACGTCGATGTCAGGGCGGTCGTCCAGAAGACCATCGAGATCATCGAACCTTCCCTTCGGGAGAGGAGGGTGGTCATCACCACGGGGGACCTTCCGCCATGCAGGGCCGACCCCTCCCTGATACGGCACGTCTTCTTCAACCTCATCGACAATGCGGTCAAGTACTCCAGAAACAGGGAGGAGGCGCGGGTCTGGGTCGGATCCGAGGTCCGGAACGGCAGGCTGCACTATGTCGTCAGGGACAACGGGATCGGGTTTGACATGAAGTACGCCGACCAGATCTTCGGGGTCTTCTCGAGGCTCCACCCCCCTGGGACCTATGAGGGGACGGGTGTCGGCCTCGCCATCGTCAAACGGATCGTGGAGCGGCATGGCGGGACCATTTTTGCGGAATCAGTCCCTGGAGAAGGGTCGGCATTCTTCTTCACCCTCGGCCCGTGAGAGGGGCGGTCCCCCCGGTGACTCCATGACTTCCACCCACGGCGACCTCCTGAATTCCGGAAGCACGGTGCTTTCCGACCGGCTTGAATCCGCCCGTATCAATGACCTCGACACGCTGGCACAGCTGACAGGGGAGGGTTCCTGGCGCCTGCGACAGGCATGGCCGGTCCTCCCTGCAGGCGTCCTGCTTGCCTTCCTTTTCATGGCATTCGCGGATATGCCGGTCCTGTTCATCGCCTCGACCCTTGTCCTGTACATGGTCTATCCGCTCCTGTTCCTCATCCCGCCGGAGGTGGCCTCACTCCGCCGCGGCCTCACCTTCGTCCCAACAGTGGCCCGCCCGGAAAAAATCCTTTCTGCAGGACGGAACGCACCCATGCTCGTCCATATCCTCTGGAACGTGTTTTTCATCAACTCGCGGGCCCTCGCCCCTCCCTTCGGGCTTCTGTTCACCGCAGACCTCATCTTTCTCCTTGCCGGCAGGCCCGGGGACGGGTGGGTGAGCAGGGACTATTTCCTGATATTCCTGCAGTGCATGGCAATCGTCGTGTATTACGCGGGCATCTGGGTCACCCGCCCGTACTCGCACGAGTTCGGGAGGAGGGTCCGTTCACTGACCTCGTACCAGGCGAAGGGGGGGCTCTACCTCTGGTTCCTCCTCCTCCTGGTCGGGACCATTGCGACCTCCCTGGCACTCCTGACGACAATCGCCATCTTCATGCCCGGGATGACCTTCGGGACGGTGCTCTCGGGCAGCCGGTTCCATGGGATCGGGACGACTCTTGAGTTCCTGGCGGCCCTCGCATCCCTCTTCATCTTCGTGAGGGTAGTCCACGGCTATACGAGCCTCCTGGTCGCAAGGACGCATCTTGCCGGAAGGGCTGCCTCCCTTGGGGAGACCCGGGACGCCCTGGACGCCGATACGGACGGCCTGTCCCGGAAGGAAGCAGAAAAAGAAGGGATAAGGGCACTCCTGGAAGCCCGGGTCTACCAGACGGTCAGGAGGACAGTTGCCGGGTCCCTCCCCGTCTACCTGGTCCAGCCGGACATCCCCGCGCTCCTCGACGAGTCGGTGCTGGAAGGGATGGAGGGACACACCCGGATCGCCGGGTGACAGATCACGCCAGCTTCTGCTGTGCTGATTGAATCCTATTTATAATCAGGGCTCCCACATCTGTTGGTTGAACATGGCCGGAACGGGATACAAGGTCGCGGAAGTCGACGGAAAGCAGGTCCAGTGGGACCCTGAACAGATGCGGAAGATCTCCGAGCATCCCTGTTTCTCGGAGAAGGCCTGTCATAGTTTCGGCCGCTGCCATATCCCTGTTGCACCGCGCTGCAACATCCAGTGCAACTACTGTATACGGGACTTCGACTGCGTCAACGAGAGCCGCCCCGGCGTGACGACAAGGGTCTTAAAACCGGAAGAAGCCGTGGGAATGGTCAGGGGAGTCCTGGAAAAATACCAGTACATCAAGGTCATCGGTATAGCCGGGCCAGGTGAGCCCCTTGCAAACCCTGAGACCCTGGAGACGCTCCGGCTCCTCCACGAAGAGTTCCCGAACGTCATCAAGTGCCTCTCCACGAACGGCCTCATGCTACCTGAGTACATTGACCTCCTGCAGAAGTACGACGTCGGCAACATAACGGTAACCCTGAACACGCTCGACCCGGAGACCGGCGCGAAGATCTACGAGCATGTCGATTACAAGGGCAAGCGGTACCATGGCGTCGAAGGTGCACGGATCCTCCTCGAAAACCAGCTGAAAGGGATAGAAGAGGCGGTGAAGCGCCACATGATCGTCAAGGTGAACACGGTCTACATACCCGGGGTCAATGACAAGCAAATACCGGATATTGCTAAAAAAGCCGGTGAAATGGGTGTATATACCTTCAACCTGATACCCCTCATCGCGCAGTACAAGTTCGCCGATATCACGCCTCCCACCCCCGAGATGAAACGTGCGATGCAGGACGAATGCTCGAAGTATGTCAAGCAGATGCGCCACTGCCAGCGGTGCAGGGCTGATGCGATCGGCAAGCTTGGCCACGACATCCAGTCCTGCATCTATGCCGAGGGTAAGGATAAAAAGGCCTGAGCAGGCATCAAACGTTTTTTGAACTTTTTATCCTTTCAGAAGAGGGACAGGAGGCCTACCGTCCCTGCAAGGGTGACCACCGCTGCCGCCACATAGCCTGCGACCATGAGCCCGGCCGCCGTCAGGCGGTCCCACCTGAAAAGCCATGCCACGGGAGTACAGGCATAGAACCCGGCAATGACGACTCCCGGGAGCAGGGCAAAGACGCCGTACGATGTGACGAGCCGTGACGAGGAGAACCGTTCTGAAAATCCGATCACCCGGGCCTGCCACCGGCATGAGACCAGCAGGCTTGCATCGAGGATGGCATACATGACTACGATAACGCCGAGTGCGACCGAGCACTCCGCAAGAAGGACATACTCCGGAGCCAGGCCCATCAGTACCCCGACAGGCCCGGCACCATACTCGATGAACAGGGCGGCCACCACAAGTGCGGCGGCACCCGGGAGAGAGACTCCCAGCAGGAGGGCTGAACCGAGCGGGACACCTGCAATGAGGACCGCGCCGGTGAAAAGCCCCAATAATACCCCTTTTAACGACCAGTGACCGGCTGCAGCCGTTCCTGTGACCGGGGGCGTCTCACGGTCTCCCCGCTCACCCTGGCGTTCCAAGGTACCTGTCCACCTCCTGCCTGCAGGCCGGCGGGAGTGAAATAGTCGTGACAACCGGGGAACCGACCGGGATGCAAACCCAGGGTTCCCAGTACAGGGTCTTTGATAATGGCGCCTGGCAGGCGGTCCATGGTATGAATACGGGCTTTGTCCCTGGCATGGACACTGAGAGCCACAGACCTCTTTCATTCATGCCGAACGAAGAGATCCGCTTGTATGCAACCGCCCCGACATGGACCGTCCGACCGGAAACCACCTGCCCGGGCCGGTCCCGTTCTCCGGCGGGGTACGCCACCGCCAGTGCCGCAAGTCCGCCTGATCCCGAAAAAAAGGAGATAATTCCATCAAAGAGCAGGCACGATGCAGCCAGTACTGCCGGGAAGACCAGGCCCAGGCCTGCTCCCGCCATCCATCCCATGAAATCGTTTCGCCCGCCGGGGTTTTATACCCGGTACCTGGCATAGACGAGCCCTGCGGCCCCGCAGAGCACCAGGACGATGATTCCGTACATGAGGACGTCCCCCTCGACCACGAACACGGGGGTCCCTTGCTCATGACCCTCCTCATCTTCACCCGGAAGCCCGAGGGCCGATGAAAACCGCTCCTCGACCCCCATGTGGCCCTGACCGAGGTACGCTGCAACGGCGACCACTGCACATACCACAAGGATGACGGCAAGGAGGAGTGTCCCGGTCCTCTTCCCGGATACCTGCCCCATATCAGGAGGCTCCCCTGACCAGGTCAGGCCGTGCACGTGCGATCCGGTCGACAATGAACCCGGTGACGAGCGCCTCGATGACAGCCACACCGAGGTTCACGGCGGCGATGAGCGAGAGTCCCTGGATCATCCCGGCAAGCCCGAGGGTGACCCCCTGTACGCCCGAGACGACGATGATGCCAATCATGACAAGGTTCCCTGCAACGAGGCCCACGACCGTCGCGACCGCCGCCCGGGTGAAAACTGATGAGGTCAGGCGTGCAAGCACCCGGAAGACGAGGTACGACACGGTCACCTCTACGATGTTCAGGATGAGGTTCGCCCCGATCATCCCGTACCCCCCGTGGCCGATGGCCGCAGACAGCAGGTTAACAATCAGTACCACGATACCACCGATGAACGGCCCGGTGAGGATGCCGATGAGGGGGGTCAGGTTGATATGGACACCGCCGAAGACAGGGAGGCTGACCTGGAAGACCGCGAACGCGGCGGCCGTGCAGAACGCCGCAATGGTGATGACTGCAGGGTCGGTGGTCCGGCGCCTGCGGACCAGCCAGATGCACACGAGAAGGAGGATGACCGCGGTCGCCCACCAGAGGAGGAGGGCAGACAGGGGCAGGGCCCCGTCCTGGAGGTGAATGTGTGCCATTTTTCTTCACCGCCCGGTGCCTGTGCGGTACTCCGCCTCTGTTCCGGCCACGACGTTTCCAGGGGCAGAGGGGTCGTGTGACATCCCGGAGATCTGGGCTGCCAGCTCGTCGGGGGTTACCGGGAACACCCCTGGCTTTGCCAGTCCCTGCCTGCACAGGTCACGGTACAGGGTCACGACAAGGGGTGGGGCGAGCCCGGCGTTCCTGAGTGCCTCCTCGTCGTGGAATACCTCCCGGGGTGTGCCTTCGGCGATGATCGAGCCGTTGTGGATGATGCATACCCGGTCTGCCAGGCGGGCAGCCAGGTCAAGGTCATGCGTGGCGAGGACTACGCTTATACCGTCCCTCTCGCGGATGGACCGGACCACCTCCTCGATGATCGCGGTGTGCCTCGGGTCAAGGTCGCTGGTCGGCTCGTCGAGGGCGATGACATCAGGGCGCATCGCAAGGACACCGGCAATCGCGGCAAGCCTCCTCTGACCGCCGCTCAGGTAGTTCGGCATCTTCGCGGCAATATCCCCGGCACCGAGGAGGTCAAGAGTCTTCTGTGCCCTCTCCCGCGCTTCTTCAGGAGAAAAGCCGAGGTTTCGCAGCCCGAACATGACGTCGTCAAGCACCGTCGGAGCAAAGAGCTGGTCCTCGGAACGCTGGAATACCACTCCGACGGTCTTCCAGAGGTCAGTGCAGTCACCGGCGCCAACCTCGTTGCCGTTCACGACGACCCTCCCGCAGGCCGGCGTGAGGAGACCGTTCAGGTGCTCGATAAGCGTCGATTTCCCCGAGCCGTTCGAGCCACAGAGCGCCACGATCTCACCCCTGCGGACTGAAAAACACATCTGGTGTATCCCGAGCGAGCCGTCCGGGTACCGGTGGCTCGCACAGTCCACGTGGATGATCTCGTCCCTGCCGACCGGGCCGGTATGGTGGCTGCACGGTCCGGCGTGTGACGGGCTCATATCCCTGCCCCCCCGGCCGCTCCTGACGCAACCGCCGCCCCGAGGGCGCAACAGGCTATAGCGAGGACGGCGATACCTCCTGGCCCTGGCCATGTGACGGGAGTGGCGGCGATAAGGTCATGCCGGTAACCACGGGACTGCATGGCCTTCATGACCCTCTCGGACCTTTCAAATGACCTGATGAAGAGGAGTCCGAAGACCTCGGCCATGAGCCTCGTCTGCGAGACTACACCGGAAACAAGCCCCCCCCTGGCCCTGATAGCGGTAAGCATGGCGGCGAGCGTTGCAAGGGTCACAAACAGGAACCGGTAGGCCAGGAGGAAGATCTGGTCTGCCGGCGAGGGGAGGGCCCGTGACACGAATGCCGACAACTCGGCCATCGGGGTCGTCATGATGAACGTGAGGGAATATATTACAGTTACAAGCGCTTTTCCGACCAGGAGGAACAGGAGGCTGAGCCCCCCGGTCGTGAGGCTGACGGGTCCTCCCGGGAAGGGAAGCGAGAAGAGCACGGCCCCGGGTACTGACCATATCATCAGGATGACGAGTGAAACGACAAATACGACCGGCATCACACACCAGCCGGCAAGACGCCGCACAGGGAGCCCGCAGGAGGCATACAGTGCAATCACCACCGAGAGGAGGAGCCCTGTGACCAGAAGAGAAGGGATGACCGTGACCGCGACCACGAGCCAGACGAGGACCCCTGCCTTGGTCCATGGGCTCGCCCTTGAGAACCAGGATGTGTTCCGTTCGGCCAGGTAGGAGATGAGGTCGGGGTCCGGAACATGGGAGGACAGCGCAGTCCCTGGCATGGGTTACTCCCCCTCCCGGGTTTCCGGACATGTGCCGCCTCCCGGGCAGCAGCAGCAGTAATCATGGGGGATTGTCCCTCCGATCCCGACACTCGGGTGTCCGAGGGAGGCACAGATCTTGTCAATAGTGTCCTTGGCGACATACCCCCCGATGTCCCGTGCCTGGCGGTCAGCCTCCCCTTCGGAAAGGCCGTACCTGGAAAAAACAAGGCCGAGAAGGCGGTGTCTCCGGATGAGGAAGGACGTGTAGCTCCTGCCGCGGCCTGTCAGCACGACACCGCGGTACGGTTCGTGGTCGACCAGGCCCGACTCTGCAAGGCTTTCAACGGTCTTGGTCACGGTCGACGGGTCGACGCCAAAATGGGTGGCGATCTCACTTGTCCGCACGGGGTGGTCAGTCCCTGAAAGGAACATGAGGTACTCTATCTTTTTTTTCGGGAGTTCCAGCCCGTCTATGTCCTTCATGCGGCGGAAATGTAGCGGTTACTACCCGATAAAGATTTGGAGCAGTACCAATTCATGCACCCCGGTCCCATCCCTGGATGAACCGTTCACCAAGGACACGACAGAGCCGGTTGCTTTCCGGGAGTCGGGAGGGGGGGTCGTTCTCAATGCCGGCCCTGGCAACCGGGCCGAGCGCCGCCGACCAGTCACTGATGATGTTCCCGGTAAGCTCCAGGTGAAACTGGATGGCAACGGCACTCCCGAGTGAAAACGCCTGGTTCCTGACGGTTTCACCAGTACACTCCAGCTGTCCTCCCGGGGGGATGTCGAAGGTCTCTCCATGGAGCTGGAAGACCCGCAACCGGTCGGGAAAGCCTGCAAAAATACCGGTACCCCTGCATAAGACCTCGCTCCAGCCGGTCTCGGGGACTGAGGGGTACACCCGTGCCCCGTGGGCGGCCGCTATCAGCTGTGCCCCGAGGCAGATGCCAAGCACGGGTCTTCCCTCCACTCCGGCCCTTCGTATCAGGGCTTTTTCTTCGGCAAGCCAGGGATACGTTTCTTCGTCATTGACGCTCATCGGGCCGCCCATGAACACCAGGTGGGTAAAGTGCCCTGTGTCAGGCACCCGCCCCAAACGGAACAGGGGGATGCCTTCGAAGGGGATGTCCATGTCCGAAAAGACCTCTTCGAGGACTCCCGGCGGTTCGTTTTTCTCGTGGATGAATACGGCCACCCGTGGCTGCATGTATGAGTACAGGCGTGAATATGGGATAAAGGGTTCATGGCTCCGGAAGTCAGTGAATCATCCCCGATGTTCCCGTGACCCCGGCTGGGCCCGGGTATGGAGGGCTGTCCTTCGGGTATCCCTCCGGGACCTCCGGCGCCTTCCGGTATTCAGAGTTCTTTCAGCGCCGTACCGAACTCGTCGAGGTACTGCTCCATGGAAAGACTCCCGTCAGGGAAGGGGCACCCGAGGACAAAACGCATCCGTTTCAGGTTGCGTTCAGACGGGTACACCTGCACAGGGACCCCGGAGATGCCGGAGGCGGCTACCATCGCCTCCCTGAAGAGGCCGATGCAGTATGCCACCCTGGTCCGGTAGGCGCCGGCTGTTTTTTCGAGGTACCCGGCGATGCGGCCGGTCTCGATCCTCAGGAAGTCCTCGCGGACCGTATCATCCCGGACCCTGCCGAGCATGAAGCGGTAGTGGGCAAAGGGGTACATCATCTCGAGCTCCCCGGGGAGGATACCGCAGGACCCGAAGATGATGATGTGGTACCGGTCCCTGGCCAGCGCACTCCCGATGACCCCGGAAAACAGCCTGTGGCTCGGGCTTTCGCTGTATGGCTTGTGGACGGCACAGGGCAGAAATATGGCTATCTCGCGGGGTTCGACCTCGTAGCAGTCGATGATATACCGGTATGCGTCCTCGAAGGCAGGGTGGTAGAAGGGAGGGCCCTCGATGGGGGCATCCGCTTCCCGGCGCCCGTCACCCATCCCGGGGCCTCCTTCGTCCCGGGTAAACGTAAAACCCGCGCCGACCGTATCTTACCGCCTCAACCATATGGTTTTCCAACGTCCAGGGTGGACCTGTCACCAGGGCTGACACCCGGAGGGTCAGTGTCCTGTAATCCACCGTATCGAGTCGCCCCGGTACTCCTTTTTCCAGAGCGGAACGCTTTTCTTCAGCTCCTCGATGATATAGCGGCACCCGTCGAAGGCCATGGCCCGGTGGGCCGATGACGCGGCGATGACCACGATGACCTCGCCGAGCGGGAGCCGCCCGGTCCGGTGGACGACGGAAGCCCCGTTGAGAGAAAACTTCGAGACCGCCTCGTCATGGATCCGGCCGAGCTCTGAAACTGCCATCTCCTCGTACGCCTCGATCTCAAGCGAGTCGGTCCCGTCGTCCCTGACGGTCCCGATGAAGACGACCACGCCCCCTGCAGCAGGTGAGAAGACGCTTCTCACGATTTCGTTGATATCGATCGGGCCGGTCTCAAGCCGGTACATGCTCAGCCCCCCGAAACCGGCGGATAGGCGGCTATGGTGTCCCCCTCGCCAAGCGGTGTCTTCCCTGCATCGGAAGGTTCTATCCTGACCCCGTTTACGGCCAGGATGACATGGCCGAGCAGTGACCCGTCCTCGGAAAACAAGGTCTCCGACCCACCACCCTTCACCCTGCACAGGGCATGGAGGGCGTCGAGCACCGTCCCTTCCTCTCCAACCCCGACCTCGTTGGTATCACCAAATACATCCTTGAACGTGGCAAACGTGCGTATCCTGACCTTCATGAAACACCTCCCTTATCCTGGCCCCTTTTCACCCCGCATTCCGGGCACCGGGGGTTTTTCGCGAGCTGTATCTCCTCGAACCGGCACTGGTGTCCCTCGTACAAGAGCAGCCGGTTTGCGAGGAGCCCCCCCTCCCCGAGGAGGAAACGGACAACCTCTCCGGCCTGCAGCGAACCGATGACCGCAGGCGTGGTCCCGATGACCGGGAAGACCTCCTTTTCCATCGTTTCGGGGAGAAAACAGGAGAGACAGGCTGTTTCACCCGGAATGACCGTCGTCACCTGGCCGAAGTAGCCCCTGACCGCACCATGGACGAGGGGAATGCCCCTCCTCAGGGCCTCACGGTTCAGGACAAGCCTGGTGGCGAGGTTGTCCATGGCATCGACGATGACCCTGGTGTCCTCGGCGAGGGACCTGATGGTATCGCCTGTAATGGTCTCCTGCACCGGTTCGACGGAGACGTCCGGGTTCAGGCCAATGAGCGTGTCCGTGGCCGATTCCACCTTGGGACGTCCGCAGTCGGCGTCCCGGTGGAGGAACTGGCGGTTCAGGTTCGACAGGTCCACGACATCATGGTCCACGACCCGGATCGTGCCGACGCCTGCTGCTGCCAGGCAGAGCGCCACCGGTGAGCCAAGCCCGCCGGCCCCGGCCACGAGGACGCGTGCGGCCTTCAGCTTTTCCTGGCCTTCCTCGCCGAACATGAGGATTTGCCGGCTGTAGCGCAATTGTTCCCGTTCACTTAATCCCGGATGTCCGCTGCCGGTCACACGCCGCACGACTCCTCTTCATGCCCATGGGTGTGATGGTTCTTCTCCTCCCATGGTTCAAGGCCCTGCTGCACGCGGTAGTCATTGATCGCCTTGTGGATCGCTTCCTCGGCAAGGACCGAACAGTGCATCTTCACCGGCGGCAGCCCCTCGAGCGCCTCGGCCACCGCCTTGTTCGACACCTCCCAGGCCTCCTCGAGAGTCTTTCCCCTGATCAGCTCGGTCGCCATGCTGCTCGAGGCGATCGCCGCCCCGCAGCCAAATGTCTTGAACTTCGCGTCCACGATACGGTTGTCCTCAATTTTGAGGAAGATCTTCATGATGTCCCCGCATACGGGGTTCCCCACCTCTCCGACCCCGGACGGGGCATCGATCTCTCCGACGTTCCTGGGATTGGAAAAGTGGTCCATGACCTTTTCACTGTACATTGCACTTCACCTCCTTTTCGTCAGGCTTGTACAGGGGCGACATCTGCCTCAGCCGGTCTACGATACCGGGCAGGTGCAGAAGGACATAGTCCACGTCACCACCGGTCGTATCTCCCGAGAGGGTGAACCTCAGGGAACCATGTGCCTTTTCATGCGGGAGGCCGATTGCGAGGAGGACGTGCGACGGTTCGAGCGACCCCGAGGTACACGCCGACCCGGTGGATGCAGAGACGCCGATACTGTCGAGGAGGAGGAGCATCGACTCCCCTTCAACGAACTCAAAGGATACATTCGCATTTCCCGGGAGCCGCTTTTCAGGGTGACCGTTCAACCGGGAGTGCGGTATGGTTGAGAGGAGCCCGCGGATGAGACGGTCCCTCATGCGGGAGACCCTGGCTGAAACTTCCGGGATTTCCGCCGTGGCTGACTCGACCGCCTTCCCGAGCCCGACGATTGCCGGGACATTCTCGGTCCCGGCGCGACGCCGTTTTTCCTGGCCGCCGCCGTGCTCGTACGTCCCGATCCTTGTGCCCTTCCTGATGTAGAGGGCCCCGACGCCCTTCGGCCCGTTGAACTTGTGCCCGGACAGGGAGAGGAGGTCGATGTTCTCCTGGTTGACATCGACGGGGACGTGGCCGACGGCCTGGACTGCGTCCGTATGGAACGGTATGCCATGGTCACGTGCAACCGCCCCGATCTCCCTGACCGGCTCCATGGTGCCGATCTCGTTGTTGGCGTACATGACGGAGATAAGTACCGTCCTGTCGGTGACGGCCGCCTCCACGTCGGCAGGGTTTACAAGACCATACTCGTCCACCGGGAGGTAGGTGACAGAAAACCCGTTCTTTTCAAGGTACTGACAGGTGTGGAGGACGGCGTGGTGTTCTATTGATGAGGTTATGATATGGCCTCCTTTTTTCCCCGACGCCCAGGCACATCCCTTGATGGCCCAGTTGTCTGACTCCGTCCCTCCCGAGGTGAAAAAGATCTCCCCAGGTGTTGCCCCGATTGCCTTCGCGACCTTTTCCCGTGCTTCTTCAACCGCCTTCCTCGATTCACGGGCGAGCGAGTACACGGACGAGGGGTTGCCGTACCTCTCCGTGAAGTACGGGAGCATTGCTTCGAGAACCTCCGGGTGGACCGGTGTCGTCGCGGCGTTGTCCATGTAGATGGTCCGTTTCTCCTGCATGACTTCCCACCTGGCGGGTTTATCCATCATATCTTGGCCGGACGCAGGTATAGCGATACCCATCCCGGCTTCAGCCCCGCACATGTTTCACAATTGTGAAAACCCACAGTGGTTTATCTTCCCATCCTCCATATATATTCCCATATGGCAAACAAGGCGCCCTGCGAGTTGATCGTATGGGATGTGCTCCCGGCCATCCGTGCGGCCATCGCCCAGGAGATGGTGTCTGCGGGCGCCTCCCAGCTGGAAGCGGCCCGTGTCCTGGGAATGGCACCTTCTGCGGTTTCCCAGTACCTCTCCGGGAAGAGAGGATACCGGATCGTATTCGACGAGGAAGTGCGCGAGGAGATCAGGAAACTTGCCGGAGAACTGCGCGACGGCTCAGCCACCGACCTCCAGAAGCGGGTGTGCGACATCTGTGTCGGTGTGCGGGGGAGCGGGGGGGCCTGCAGGACGGATGATGCCGGGAAAAAGGATTAACCTGTTTCTCCGGTCATTTGGCGCTATCCTCAGGTAAAACCGGTCTGCCCGCTGTTTCATTTCCTTTCCTGCGGGGTCGTTCACAGATGAGCAGGTTTCACTGGGACACAAGCCCGATCGGCCCCTGCAAGTACACCCTGTTCAGTCACAGCCCTCAGAAAGGGCGTATATTCTCATCACCCGTTTTGCCGTGTCCTGTCCCATCCTCCCAGCCACGGCTACGTTGAACGCATCCGCATAATCAGGGGAGAGGCAGCCAAGGCTCTCACTCCCGTCCATGATAAGCCCGACGAGGTAGGAGAACTCCGCATCGTCAAGCCGCAGGAACCTCCGCACGAAGTCCTGCGGGGTCGTCGCAAAGTGGTTGGCGACCGGGGGGATGATAGACCTGAAACGGTGCCCTGATTCGGAACACTGGTCTGTCAGGCATTCGGGTGCCAGTTTCTGCAGTATCGCGGTGTCCTGATCGGAAAGGTCGCGGGCCATGAAGGTTGGGTTTGCCGCGCCCAGGATATCTTGGTTTCCGAAGGGATTGTCAACAGAGGTCCTCAGGTGCCACATACCATCCGGCAGAGCAGGCGGAATGACCTGAAGGTGGACGTCACCGGTGAAAACCAAAGCCACGGGTCAGGCCTGCGGACCGGACACACCCGGCAGCTTCCTCCATCTCATCCCGCGTGATCCCCCGGCGGAGGACGCGGAAAAGGGGGTGGTCGCCGGTAAGGACCCGGTCACACGGGCGGTACTGGTCCATCAGGTTCACGCATGCATTTTTTGAAACCGAACCTGAAATGAACTCCATCACCGGGCAGGTCCCGGCAAGGCCCCCCGGCAGGACGAGGTGCCTGACGAGGAGGCCGCGCCCCGCTACCCCGTCCCGGCACTCAAGGTCCCCGACCTGCTCCTGCATCACAGGGAGGGCGAGGCGCATCGCGTCCGGGTAGTCAGCAGCCCCTGCCAGCACGCGGGAGGTCTCCTCGTCCCAGAACTTGGCGTCAGGGAGGTAGATGTCCACGATACCGTCGAGGAGCCCGAGGGTCTCTGAGGTCTCGTACCCCGACGTGTTCCAGACAAGGGGTACCGAGAGCCCGCAACCTGCTGCATACAGGAGTGCCTCCAGGACCTGGGGGGTGTAATGGGTCGGACTGACCAGGTTGATGTTGTGGCACCCCCTGCGTTCAAGGGCCAGGAAGATTTCACCCAGCTGCCTGCTGGTTACGGGCATACCTCCGTTCCGGCTGATGTCCGCGTTCTGGCAGAAGGCGCACGAGAGGGTGCACCGTGAGAAGAACACGGTGCCCGACCCGTGCCTGCCTGACAACGGCCGTTCCTCACCGAAATGCGGACACCATGACGCCACCTCGGCTTCACTTCCGGCACGGCAGAAGCCCCTCCCGCCCGAGAGCCGGTCGACACCGCACTTCCGGGGGCAGAGAGTACATGCTGACAGCAGCTCCCGTGCGCGAATTGCCCTTTTTGAAAGTTCTTCCCCTGAAAGCCGCCGGTACGAAGGAGTCCCCCTATCGCTGACACTGCCTGGACACATGCCTCTTTTACGAGGCTTCGCCGTACTGGTATTAGAACCAGTTGACGATACCATGACATCTGACGAGACCATGGAAGTGGCGACCTTTGCAGCCGGCTGCTTCTGGGGCGTCGAGGACGCCTTCTCCCGGGACCCGGGAGTGACCGGCACGCGGGTCGGGTACACGGGTGGCAGGACGGAGCGCCCCTCATACCGGGACGTCTGTTCCGGGACGACGGGACACGCCGAGGCGGTCAGGGTGGTGTTTGATCCCCGGGCCGTCAGCTACACCGGCCTCCTCGATGTGTTCTGGGCCATCCACGACCCGACGACCCCGGGGAGACAGGGGGTGGATGTCGGCGAGCAGTACCGGTCTGCCATCTTTTATCATTCACCGGTCCAGGAGCGCCTCGCAGAGGAGTCACGGGCGGCGCTCGCGGCTTCAGGAAGGTTCAGACGGCCTGTCGTCACTGAGATCGTCCCGGCCGGCCGGTTCTGGGACGCAGAGGAGTACCACCAGCAGTATTTTGCGAAAAACGGTGGCGGGGGGTGCCACATCACGTACCGTCCTGCTCCAGGGCACCACTCCGGAGAGGGAAGGTGACCCCGGTGACGGACAGGCTCTGTCCTTTTGACAAGAAACCATGCATCGGGGGACGGTGCATGGCCTGGGACATGGACAGGGAACAGTGCGGTTTCTGTCCGTCCCATTCTCCCGTTCATCATAAACCGATTCCTCCTGACCTTGCCGAGGAGAAACAGAAGAAAAAAAGGCAGTCAGGTGGGTCTGACAGTCATTCAAGGTTCAAGGTCGAACTATTTGACTGAAATGAGACCCCATTCAGGCTGTTTACCGTTCAGAGCGTGATGCAGGTCCCGTCCCGGGCGACGACCAGGCCCGGGAACACCGGTGAGAACCGGTCTTCGACCAGCTGGCGCTCCCTGTCCGTGGGGTACAGGGCTGCATCGAAGTGGAACAGGGCGAGCCGTTTCGCCCCGGCCTCCTGTGCGATACGGATGGCGGTCTCAGGGTTGAGGTGGGGCCAGTCATCAGCCTGCATCCCGGGCAGGAATGCCGATTCAGATATCAGGAGGTCGGCACCCCTTGCGAGGTGCACGGCATTGTCACAGTAGCCGGTATCGGTACAGTACGCGATGGTCCGCCCTCCAAGCCTGAACCGGTAGCCGAAGCAGGGGGTGGCGTGGCGCAGTGGCCTGCATTCGACCTCGTACGGCAGGAAATAGGTCCCTTCGGTAAGGTCATGGAGCCTTACAGGAAACGGGAGGGCGTCCATCGGTACCGTAAACGGGGAGACGAGTATACGGGACAGGGCCTCCTTCGTACCGGTCTCCCCATAGAGGTCGAGACCGTGCACGAAGCGGAACTTGTTGAGGACATGGAGCCCCCAGACATGGTCGAGGTGGAGGTGCGAAAGGAAGACCGATGTCTTCTCATGACCGTCGAGGTACTCCCCGAGCCGGTGGATGCCGCCTCCGGCATCAAGTATTATCGCGTCGTCGCCTTCCCGTACGAGAACACAGACGGTGTTTCCCGAAGGGGTGTCATACCAGCCGTTCGTGCCAAGGAACCGGATCTCCATGGAGATGGAGTTGGGGGCCGCAGGGCTTGATGGTTGTGAAGCGCCTGCCGGCCACTTAAAACCGCGGAGGTGTCCCTTCCTGCACTAAAGGCATCTTTATGCATTTTCGCGACAAGCCTCGATCATGCATTCTTTCAGCAGGGTACTCCCCGGAGTCCTTCTTATCATCGCCCTTTTCATGGCTGCTGTCTCTCCGTGTCTCGCCGCAGACACGGGCACGCAGGGGTCGCCGTACTTCCCGGCGTCAGTCACTACCGCCCAGAAGATCTCCGGACTCGAGAAACCGACACCGTTCCAGCTGACGATTACCAAGCCGAAGGGTATTGTCCCGTACCAGAAAAAGGCCTTTCCCAGGGCCGTCGTGGAAGCTATATCGTACTACACCGATCGTTCAGGGGCATCAGTCATCAACAGTTATCTCCGTGACCCCGAGGTCAGGAAGAACACGAACGCCTCTGAAAAGGTACGGATAGAGGGACTTATCAGTAACCTGGACTATGCCGAGGGCAAGTCCCGCCTCGTGAACCAGGCGGTCCTGTTCAGGGGGATCGGTGGTGCATTCGCCGACCAGATCAGGAACCAGTCCCGGTACACCGAGCTTGGGTATGCCTCTACGAGCTACGACTTCTCGGTGACCTACCGGTATGCCAACGAAAACCAGAGGGATAGCGAGGGGTATGCCAATATCCTCGTCCTCCAGCGCCAGAGCGGGGACCATGCCCTCTTCGTGGACGAGCGCGAACGTGAGCTCATCATCCCGAAGGGGACGACCTGGGACCTCATAAAGGAAGTAAAGGCAGAGAAGATCATTCTCCGTGCCGGGTTTAAGCCGATCTACCCTGAAAAAACGTACACGAAGGTCAAGTTCCTCTATATCAAAGAGCGCAAATGAGTGAAAAGCAGAAAAAAAACCGCTTTATCCTTGAGGAGGAGGACGTCCTCCTTCTCGGGAGGCATGAACCTTCAGAAAGCGACCTTGCCGAGGCTGACGAAGTTTTCAGCCAGATCCTGGGCGGGCTTTCAAAGGAGCCGCCCCACATGTCCCGGCGTAACCGCGGGACCTGACAGAAACAGGGATTAAAACGGGTGTCAGGGCAGGATTTTCCCGCCCCGGAACCCTTACAGGGTGCTAATATAGGATGGGTCTTATTGTTATTTTGTAGGTATCACACTACGAGGGAAGCAAACAACCCACAATGGTGTTACAAGGACAGAGCAATGGTGCCGCAACGGTCAGACTTTGTTTATCACCCTCCTTCACCTTTTTGTTAACAAGGAAGTGTTTTTTTCTTCATCCCATATGAAATGTTGATCGTTAGCAATTTTAGCATTCATCACGGGCAGGGGTATTCCCAGGCATGCAGAAGGAGCCAGCGGTTACATACACCGGTGACACACGGAAGGGGCCGTCCTCCCCGGTGAACCCGGTCCGATATGGGTGGGCCCGGATATCTGATAACAGGTCGATAGTCACATTCAAAGGAAAAAGCTGAATCAGGAGTGCTTTAACACTCTTCCCTTACCGATCCAGGCTGCAGGGGCATCATCCCACAGATGTGCGCAGCGTACTTCCCCGACTCGGTGATTCCGACGTACAGGTTCCTGCCCTTCTTTTCCTTCGTGATATACCCGTTTTTCTCGAGCTTTTCAAGAATCGTCTTGTCGAGTTTCATCAGCTGGCGGCTCTGGACGCTCCGTTTCTTCTTCCGGTCCTCGATGTCGTCGAAGACCTCGTCGTACCCATCGACCTTCTCAATCCGGAGGAGGTCAAAAAGCTCCTTCGTCCGCATCTGCTGTCCCTTCCCGCAGAGGGATATGAGGATCTTAAGGCTGATGGTGTCGGGCATGACCAGCTGGAAGTTCGAGAGCGTCCAGACCTGGACGTCCCTGATGATCGAGAGGCCGTGCTCGGTCTCGTCGGACTGGGTGTGGGAATACTCGTCGGCCCTCACATAATAGATCCTGACGTCGTGCACCATGCCGGCAAGGGTCGCCCCGATCGAGGTCAGCCTCCCACAGGCGGACATGTTAATCAGTACTGTGTTGCCGTCGGCATATTCACTGGGGATGAGGGCTGATACCGCCCGCATCACCTCGAGGATGTCGAAGATGTCGACCCTGACAAGCGTCACCCTGATGCCCTGGGCACGGAGCGTGGACGTGACCCGGTCATCGTACGACCGCTGCCGGGCATTCATGCCGAGCTCCTTCGGCGTCCCGTACTTCGGGCTGTCGGCGATGGTGATGACATAGGCCCGGTGCGCTTTCATCTTTTCGAAAGGTTTTACCGCACGGTCGAACTCGTACCCAAGCGGGATGATGTGGACGATCTCCTCGATGCCTCCCCGTGCCATATATGCTCCTCTTGCTATCCTTTCCGTTATGAGAATATAAGAGGTTGCCGCCATAAGGCGTGATGCTGAGTACCCTGATGAGGGGGTCATTGTCCCAGAGGCCCTCCTGCCTCCAGGCTTCTCCCGGGCATGCCAGCACGGGAGTTCCGTGGCCGCTGCCCGGGAACAATAAGACTTGCTTATATACCCCTTCGCCCCACTTTTCCCGGACATGCGCCGGGCCCCGGTCATCCTGTACGCCCGTCCTGCATGCCTTCAAATGGAGGAATTAGGAGTGAAACACTACCCGATTGCCCTGTTCATCCTCGCGGCACTCGTCCTTGTCCTGGTCGTCCCACCGGCGTGCGCCGTACTGCAGATGACAACCTACAAGGGCTCGGTTACCGCAGTTAACAGCGCCAATGCGACCCTGAGCGTGAATGTAACACACCAGTACGGCTGCACGTACGAGAAAGAGGGAACGAACTGCACCTGGGACGCGATCAAGCCCAAGGTCGTGACTGGTGCCGTCCCGACAAACGCGGTACTTACAGAAGTCAAGGCAGGGATGCCGGTCGAAGTGGTTAACATGGGAGGCGATGGAGGGGCCTGGACCACGGTGGCCGTACTCGTCCCGGAAAAAGGCACGGAAGACTGGCCTGCAAGCGACGTCTATGGTGAGCCTGATGCGAAGCTCATCGGGGGCTACGCACTTCTGGCCGTTACAAGCCCGGACTGTTCGGCCTGCACCGGCACGGTCTGCACGGCAAAGGACGCGAACGTGACCGTCCTCAGGAACGACAAGGACGTCTTTGACAAGCTCATGAAACCCGGTTCGAACTTCACCTACTTCGATAAGTCAGACCAGTCCGACGTCCTCATCAACTTCGTGAAGGGCGAAGCGGCGGCACAGGACTGCCCGGGGAAGGCCGGGATGACCGGGCCGCAACCGGTCTCGGTGTTCATCGTCCATGTCTCCATCGGCCACACCGGCAACCAGACGGCGAACGCGACTACCGTGGCCACGACGGTCGCAACGACGGCGGCAAAGACAACCGTTCCCGTGACGACGAAATCACCCCTGCCCGCGGTGGTCGTCCTCGGAGCGCTCGGCTGTGCCGGTGTCCTGTTCGCCAGGCAGGGCCTGAAGCGATAACCATTCTCATCTTTTTTATGCGGATTGACCGCTCTTTCAGTTACAGATAGGTGACTTGGGGATGTGTGAAAAACCGGGACATACGGTTGTTGGCCATCAGGATGGTCCCCTGAAAAGCACGCAGACAGACAGATCTCTGGTAGATCCAGGTAGAAGATAATATATCAAAGTATACAAGAGTATAAATATGGAAACCACGACCGTCAGGGTCAGGCAGGAGACAAAAGACCTCCTTCTCGGTCTGAAAATTCATCCGCGGGAAACCCTCGACCAGGTCATATTCCGGCTCGCGAACCTGGCATATGATGATGAAAACGTGTCTCCCGAAGAGCTGCGAAAAATGGAGGCTGGAATACAGGACATCAGGTCAGGGAGGACCAGGAACTTCGATGAGGTTACCCGAGAGCTGGGTACCTGATGACGTTCACCATCGTCCTTTCTGATTCAGCCACAAAGGACCTGCAACACCTCCCCAGATCCGTGTCTGACAGGATCATGAGGGCCCTGGCTGATTTTGCCAGACATCCCGACCCGGTTCGGCATGACATACGAAAACTCCGCGGATTTCCCGGGGACCAACCGGTATACCGGATGCGGGTTGGTGACTACCGTGTCGGGATGCTCATTATCCATGCCAAGGGAACGGTCATAGTCCTCTCAGTTCACAAACGCGAGGGCCTGTACTAACCTTTCACTCTTTCATCCCGGAACAAGGGGGCTGTCTTTCTTTTCAGGTCATGATCCCACGGGAGTTGTTCCCACAACAACCCTTATCCCCCACAGGCACTGACGGTGGTAACGATTGTGAAAGCCATGCCGACCGTGCGGTTTCTCCTCATCATCCTCCTGGCCCTTGCCCTCGTCTCATGGCCGGTCTTTGCGGCCTGTTCGTGCTCGATGCCCTGGCTCCAGAATGCCGCGAACCAGAGGGACCTCTTCAGCCAGATGAAGGCCGCGGCGGCGAAGCCTACGCAGCCGCTCGACCTGAGCGGTTTTCCCGCGGCAAACACCTCGGTCTCTGACAACCCGGCACTGAAGTCACGCATCATGGTCCCGCAGGTCGTGAAAACGGTCCTCCCAGTGAGCCCCAGGGTGACCACGACCGGAAAGGACCTGTCCCTGGTGAAGCTGAAAAACAGGACCTTCACCAGGTAAGTGCCCCGGCCTGCTCAATGACCGGGCGGCGTTATCAAGGGCCGGGATTCGTTTCTCATAGGGATCTAAGCCAATAAGTCCCGCACACCGCCACCATTTTTTCAGGTCTGTTTCCCCGAAAGTACCAGGTTTCATCATCCCTTTTCTTCCAGGCCACAGGGTGCATGACGCGCCACGCAATAAACAGGCCATCCCACAGGTCACATCCGGTGAAAGGGCGTTATGTAGGGCATTGTAACCTGTTATCCTCTTCCGACAACAGATTGCGTAATAATATAATTATATATATTATGACTATTTGGAGACATAACATTCATATACCAACATGATGAGTATCATGTAACAGTGTCCTTGCCTGCGTGCAGGCTTGAGGTATTCGTTCAAGGTGTTGACAAATGAAAAGATGCACAAAGAAGGATGATGCAGTATCACCCGTTATCGGTGTGATCCTCATGGTCGCGATCACTGTGATCCTCGCAGCCGTCATCGCTGCGTTCGTGTTCGGCATGGCCGGGAACGTGCAGAAAACCAAAAATATTGCAGCCACCGCTACACAACAGGGTTTGACTACCACTATAACATATGTTGGTGGGCCGGATTCTGGAGATCTCGCGACAGATGGTTTAAGCTATGCAGTTACATCAACCAACGGGACAATAATAAAATCTAGCACAGCTTTCGCAACCCCCATAAATGTTGGATCCAGTGTGATGGAACCACATAGCCCGGCAGGGACCAAAGATCATGTTGTTGTTACCGCGAAATTCGCAGATGGTACATCACAGGTGATTCTTGATACCTACGTCTAACCTCAATTACCCTTTTTTCAAGCTCAATAACTCGGTTAAGTCCAAAATATCAAGTATAATCGCGTTGATTTAAACCGTGTAATTATCTACTCTTTCAGGGATATCCGGACGATTCGTTTTACTTTCAGCCTCTTTCTGTTAATCGTCCCAATGTACATCTACGGTCTTGGAACAGCAATCGGATTTGGAATCGGTTACATCCTCTTTAAAATTCAGGATACAATACTTGGGTTTTCCCTTATCTCCCCCTGGATGGAATTAAATTACATTACCACAGGGATTATTTCAGGTAAATCATCTTTTTCAATAGTCTTCAGGATTTGCGGGATTGCAGGTATTATTGCATCTATCGGTTTATTTCAGTTGGACATCCACATACGTAGGAATTTTTACAAACCTGCTGCTTTTTGTTTGGCAATAGGCGCCATACTATTCCAGGTTTATCTCATCATCCAATATGGTTTTTTTTATCCGGCCCTGCGGGGTATGCAATACCAGTTGGGATTCCAATTACCATGATTCTGGCCAGATAGTGTAGGAAAAGTTCTGTAAATTCAGTGACCCCGATCCTAAGTGACCAAACTGGAGACCGGGGTCATGGATCTGTTAGATTTTGTACAAGAATATTTTGATGATCACGATAGTGGTCTCAAATCGCTCCTGACATTTTTCCTGAACATGGTGATGGAGTATGAGGCAGAAATGCAAGCTGGAGCAGCGCGATATCAATGCTCACCAACACGACGTGCGTACCGTAATGGAAAAAAACCAAGGACGTTAATGACACGACTGGGAGAACTTACTCTCTCTAAACCTGATTTCAGAAATATCTCCTTTGAAACAACCGTGTTTGAGAAGTATAGCCGGGTTGAACGGGCAGTAATCAATGCTATCCTGGAATCGTATAAAGAGGGCGTATCTACAAG
>CASGHA010000161.1 GCA_949319355.1 uncultured Methanospirillaceae archaeon
TCGATGAAAAAAACAGCATGTTTCAGTTCCATAACCTTCATTCTCCTCGTACTGCTCGCCGGAGCCGCCGCGGCTGACCGGCTCCCGAACCAGACACCCGAGAACCAGGTCTTCTCGGCGGCCTCGTCGGTCGAGACGATAGGGTCGTACTCCGGTATCCAGGCCCTGCAGTGGACGACCGGGTATGACCCCGCCGCCCGGGGTAGCGGCGGCCTCCACACCGGTCTCCTCGACCTCCACGAGACCCGTTCGACCACCGCCTACTCCGAGATGACGGAGACGAACGGCGGGTACGTCTCCGAGACGAAGACCTTCGACACGGACACCCGCAATAAGGCAGTGGGGCTGTTCAATGTCGAGTCCACGAAGACCTTCACCTATGCGACCGACGCAAACACCGGCAGCATCGCCCAGACCTCCGAGTCGGTCACCGTGGACAACATGGGCGAGATCACCAGTACCGATGATGTCATTGCCTGCCCCTTCGGCCCGTCCGAGAGTGTCTGGTTCCCGGCATTCTGCAACGTCATCTATGCGAAATCGATGAGCCAGGGGGTAACGTCGGCTGCCCAGTCCTCCTCGGCACAGACGAGGACGGTAGCGGCCACTGCCGATATTCCTGCCGAGCTGAACTATAACTTCGACGTGAAGCCTGACGCTTCCGCAGGGGTCGGGTACGCCATGGGGACCTTCGGGACTGAGTTCGGTATCTCGGTCAAGGAGGAACGCGGCTGGAGCGACGACTTTATTCCAAAGCCTTCGGTATCAGGAGTCTATACCGACAAGGCAACTGTTTCCGGGATGGTAGCGAAACTCTCGAAGCAGTACGCCTCAAGGTCCGGGTTCAGCCTGTAACCGGCCACATGATGGGACCATCGTCCAGGGAATGCCCGGACTGGCCCCCTCACCACACTCTTTTCAGGCCCTGACCTGCTTTTTTTCCAGCGAAAGCAGCCCTGGTCCGATTCAGGGACCCGTCCGCCAAAACACCATACCGCCCGGTTGCCATGAGGTCCCCCACCCTCCAGGGACTCCCGGACTACCGGCGTTCATGGTTTCTCGTGAGGAAGATTGGAAATTAAAGGTGCCTCTGAGAACATACATGATCCTGAGGGCGAATATCCTGAAGGGATCACTACCCTGAAAAAAGGCAGGAAATAAAGAGGGTGCAGGTTTCCGCGGGTCATGCCCATTATTTCAGGTATTTCTGGTAACCCGCGGGTATCGGCCCGACGTTTGAGGGCTCTCTCTTTTTGCCTGAAAACGGGTTATTCCCGGTCTGACCGGAATCCGTAGATGGTGAGGGTTTGGGGTCGTCAACCTGCTGTCCGTCCACGAGCCAGTCCCCGGCGAGGTTCAGAGGGACCATCTCAAATGACGCTGTATGGATCACTCCCTGGCCTTGATCGTTATACATGATATCACAATACCCAACCTCCGGAGCCCCGTACGCATCTGGGACATACCCGGGGACATTTGAGTTGCGGTCCGTCGTTTTTTCACACTCTGCACAGCGTTGGTAATGTACCACAAACCGCTTTCCGTTGTCGTATGCGACACCAACAAACTGTGCATACCACAGGCAGTTTGAGACTGAACCTGAGGGATTGAACGTCCCCGTGATACTGGTCATGTACCCGTCCGAATCTATGGCCTTTTCATCGAGTAACAGTTTTGCAGCTGCAGTAGTGGCTTCCGATTCAGAATAGAGCGACTCCTTGGTCTCCGGGTCCATCATCGAACGGAGGTTGAGCGAAACGGTTACAGGGTCCCTCCCTACGTAGCGCCGTGTCTGCGAGATCCTGAGAATGGTGCTTTGGCCCTTCGAATTCGTGAATGTACCTTTCAGTACACCCTGGGAATTATAGGCAAGGGTGACAGGGGCAGTGGGCCAGGCATACCGGTACGTCTTGTAGTTCGTGAAATGCCATTCGCCGGGCTTCAGGTTCCCTGAAAGTGGCCCGGGGCCGTACACCTTCCCTTTACTGTCCGTGTAGGTGTCTGATGAAGGGTTATAGGAGTTCCTTACGAGCTCCCCGTATTGATCCATGACATTTCCAAACGGGTCAATATAATGTCCGTAACGGTCGAAAAAACCTCCAAAAGCGTCATATTCCCTTTCGGTCGCCGGGTCGTAACTAAAAGGGTGTTCACCGGCCGAAACAATCCCGGATACCATGCATACTATGACCCCGACGAGCAGAAAGCGAAACAGGTGCATCATTCCCCTCCTTCAGAAGAGGGCCTGGGTAATCCCCGAGATCCCCGCCTGTACCAGGAGTGCCGTCATTATCGCGATACCTGCCATGAGAAGGGCAATTGCTATGTTTCCCTTCGCGACCTCGTCAAACTCTTCGACCTCGCGGGTCAGCCTGTTGAAGACCGTGAAGCTGAACAAGACTGAAACGACCGCAAGTACAGCCCCGACGATGAACTGCAGGAAGGCTACCCCTATCGATATGAGCCCCATCGGGGTCATCAGCCCGACCCTGAGTGCATAGTCGATCCCTGATGAAATCCCGGAAATGCCCGCCTGGAGCACTATACCCATTGCTACCATGACCGACATGACAACGATACCAACAGCGACGTTCCCTTTTCTCAGCTCAGCTGCCTCGTCCATTCCCTTTGTCAGGTGCGAAAACAGCCGGTATGCCCCGTAGCCACCCAGTGCGGCCACGATTAGCGCGAATAAAAGCTGTACAAAACTCAGGCTTACGGCAAGCAGTACTGACGACTCAGACACGTTTGGTTCCCCCTGAATGAGGGCATCGCATTCCCACAGGATAAGGGTTGTCCCATCCCTGAAGGTGTGCACCAAGGGAATATTACGTAAAATGGCACTTATTTCCTTAATGCATCCAAAGACCGGGCTTTATCCGTTCCACCAGGACGCCATGGACTGTCCTGCCGGATTACGAGGCAATAGTGTTTCACCGGCAGGTCTTCAGGGCAACCGGGTATCCTTATTCCATTCCCCTCACGAAACATTCCGGAAAAATGGAACGGATTGCCCGGGCATCTTACCCAAGCATCCTTGTCGCGGCGTTGTAGACCTCGGCGGCCCGGGCCTGGGTCTCAGGACCCGGGCGGGGCGTCGGGAAGGTGAGGACCCGTACTTTGCCCCCTGACCTGATGGTGACCGTCGTGGTCTCGGGCGTAGTATTGAAATGGATCCAGATATCGGCACTGAACTCGGAAGTCAGGTTCTTGATCGTCCCATGTGCCTTTTCACGGGCTTCATCGCTCCCGTACGCCTTCATGAGGTTCGCCTCGGCGATCAGGAGCCCGAGCATGTAGCCTGAGCGGTCATACACATGGAGACCGTCGTCCATGGCCAGGTTCTCGACGGCCCCGGCCAGCGGGGTCATGGTGTCACCGGTCACAACCATTTTCACGACTTTTTTGGGAGTCCCCGCGGGTTTGGGACCTCCGGCGGCACTGGCGACAGCAATTGCCGCGGATACAACGATGCAGAGCGAAAGGGCGATGACCACCCATTTCGCGGGTGTTTTCACTGATTTCACCTCCTTTCAGGTGGTTGTTCAAGAAAGACTGCGGTACGTATCGGGGTGGGCGGAAAAAAAACAGATGGGACTCTACCCAGGTACCGATAAGGGTATCGGTCGGGGAAGGGAGGGGGGTCTGCGAGTCCGGGCAGGCCACGGGCCCCGCCCCACCGCAGGCAAAGAGATAGGTTTATGGGGTTTTTTTCCAAACCGGACATGCCTGATGTTTTCAAAGACATGTCTCGCCGTGCGGAGGGCGGTGTACGGGGTCATGGGGACTTCTGATACCACGGCTGCCGGGACGGTCTGTTCGTACGGGACGGCGTTCATGGTCGCTCCCGGGGTCCTCGTGACCGCCGGACACATGACCCATGTCAACAATGACTGGCCCCAGCCGTACCACCAGCGGTTCGAGGCGGTCCGGGCACCGGATATCGGCAGCCCTATGGAAAATGCGTTTCTCCTCGCCGTTGACCCGGTGCGGGACATCGCCCTGTTCCGCATGGAGCGCCCCCGGTCGTCTGACCGCCTCACCCTGAGCCCTGACCCGGTCATGCCCGGGACCTCCTGTGGCTCGCTCGGGTTCCCGCTCTCCACGGTCGATTTCCTGGACACAGGGAGGCGCTTCAACCTCATTGAGCGGTTCCAGGGATCGTTCATCTCCTCGTTCTACATGAAGGGCACAGCGTCCGGGGTCACGGTCCCGTGCTACGAGATGGACGCCCTGATGTACGGTGGTTCGAGCGGTTGCCCGGTGTTCCTCGTGGACGGGACCGTCATCGGGATGCAGGTGGCTTCGCAGGTCGGGACCGATGACCTGCACGAGGCCCCGTATCCCTCCCCCCAGTCCGTCAGGCTCGCGATATCGGTCCTTGTCCCGTCCTATGAACTCATCGCCTTCGCCCGGGCGAACGGCGTACAACTGTGACCGGCGGGTGAAGCAGGGGAGAATTTACCAGGGAGTATGTACTTCCTGAGTATAACCATGGGTTTTTCTGCCTCCAGATTCCTTAAATTCCGATTACACGGGGTTTACGGAGAAAATTTTTGCATTACCTCTTCAATCTGGTTTTTCAGCACCGGTAGTTGTTCTTTGACAATAAACCAGATTGTGGCGTAATCTATTCCAAAATAGTGATGAATTACCACATTCCGGAGACCAATTACATTCTTCCAGGGGATAGCACTGTATCGTTCCTTTACATCATCAGGAATGTGGG
>CASGHA010000162.1 GCA_949319355.1 uncultured Methanospirillaceae archaeon
GAGGCTGGCGCCTCGCAGGTACAGGTAACCGTGAACGGGATCGGAGAAAGGGCAGGCAATGCAGACCTTGCACAAACGGTCATGATCCTCGAGTCTATCTACGGGGTAGGGACGGGCATAATAAAAGAAAAGCTGGTAG
This sequence comes from uncultured Methanospirillaceae archaeon, assembly GCA_949319355.1. Lineage (GTDB taxonomy): Archaea > Halobacteriota > Methanomicrobia > Methanomicrobiales > Methanospirillaceae > KLAP105. Next base: position 140 of record CASGHA010000162.1, read on the forward strand.
AGACGTCCCGTCTCATATCACGTTACTCAGGGATCGGCATCTCGCCCTGCCAGCCGATCGTCGGAGAAAATGCCTTCGCCCATGAGAGCGGAATCCATTCGCATGGCGTCCTGGCCTGCTCCGAGACGTTCGAACCCGGGATCATGACACCTGAAATGGTCGGGCACAGGAGGAGACTCACCCTCGGGAAACATGTAGGAAGGCATGCGGTACGTCAGATGCTGACCGATGTGCATTTAAAACCGGACGACGCCCAGCTGGACACGATAGTTGAGCGGATAAAGCATATTGCAAGCAAGGGCAAGCGGATGACTGATGGCGACCTGTACGAAATTGCCGAAAGCGTTCTCGGAATTGACACGGGTAAAGCGGTTATCACGCTGGGCAACATCGCTATAATGACCGGATCCGATGTAATTCCTACTGCGAGTGTGAAAGCCCTTGTAAACGGGACCGAGCATGTATATTCCAGCACCGGGACAGGCCCCGTTGATGCGGCCATTAAAGCGATCATGGGGATCGTGCCGATGGACATCCAGCTGAAGGAATTCAACATTGAGGCTATTTCCGGGGGATCGGATGCAATTGGTCACGTAACCATTGCAGTCGAAGATGGAAAAGGAAGGGTGTTCGGGGCGAGCGCATCAGGAGACGATGTGGTCCTTGCCTCTGCGGAGGCAGTTATCAACGCGATAAACCTTTTCTACCGGGTGTACGAGGAGAAAAAGGAATAAATGTTCAGGCAGCAGGCTGGGACTTCCCATCAATAGCCTGCTTTACCTGGGCCTGAAGCTGTTCGAACTTTTCCTGGAGCATCTTTTCCTGCTTCTCAAGGGATTTTATCCTGATCTCCAGGGTCTCGACCTTCTCATTCAAGGCACCTGTGACGGTTTCCCGGTCCTTCTCTACCATGACCGTGCCAACGGTCATATAGAGGGCTCGTCCTTCGGGCAGGTCCTTTACCTCTTCAAGAGCCCTGTTGGCTTCCCGTACTGCCATTTCATACTGGGTCTTCTGCGAGAGAACGTTCTGCATCTGCTGCTGCATCTGCTGGAGCATTGCAATCTGGTTCTGGACCTTAGGAGGGATCTGGTTCATTGATGGTACTTCCTATGCGGGATCAGGTATGACGGCTGACTATATCATGCATCTCTTCTGAAACCCCGGCCAGCCGCAGCCAGAGGTTCAGGGATGCACGAAGGGCAGGGATATCACTGGCGCAGATTTCGATACTAATGCTGTCAACTTCCTTGGTCGTACAGCGGATATTTGAGCGGGACTGGTCATCATTCACTATCTCGGGCATCAGGGCCTCGAATATAACCTGGGCCGCAGGTGTTTTTATTTCAAACTCTGCCCGATGGCAGAGTGGTTTTTCAGTTCCATGCCTCTGATGCTGCATTTAAATACCCATGATTCGCTCTTTCCAGAAGAGCCCCATTGTGAAAAAAAGATGCTTCGCAAGAAGGAGACAGGGGAATACCCTATCGTGCCCGGAGGTCCTTCGTTGCAGCACCACGTTCCTTGAAAAGTATGCGGTGACCACAGTACGGGCAACGGACATTAACGTCTATCTCGACCTTCTGTTTGCACCTGGCGCACTTGTATGAACCCGCCATTCCTTTTACAGAGCCCCCTTCTCCTCGCTCCGTTCAATTGTACGGATCGCAACCCTCAGGTTTGGAGTTTCGGGGACATATGCTCCGCCGGCAAATTTATAACCGCATTTTCTGCAGGCCCAGATGCCCGTCCCTTCACGCCTGACGGCTTTCACATCACATTTAGGACAGATGTGGGCAGCCCTGGAAACACTCTCAATTTCCTTGACTCTTTTTCTGATGAACCGCCCATATCGGGCACCGAAACGTCCGGCGCTCCCAACGACCTTGCCCTTTGCCCTGGACTTTGATTTGTTCATATTGTATCCTCTGAAAGCCCGTTATTATAGTCCTTTGATCCTAATATACTTGATTGAGGATCTTTACTTCACCCGTGCCGCGGGTAACGCGGTTGACCTGGTCGATGAACTCGCCCTGCATCCCTGCAGGAATTTTAACGATACATATCCACGACCCGTCATTCTGCCATTCATCCTTTTCCATCATACCCCCGAGCTGTAGCTCACCATATGCACGAGCGGCATGATCAGGAGAGATTTTTACCGCTATTCTCACTTCTTCGAAGCGTATGGGGATGAGTGGGCGGAGGGCCTTCATAGTCTCCTTGACCAGCTCGTCTACGTGCTTAAACGGGTCGATATTCACCCTCGCCTCTTCCATGGCCATTTCAATCCGCTGCGGCGGATGGGGCAACCCGGTCTGTGGATTGACAGCGTGACGGGAGATAAAGGTAATGACCTGCCTTTTTTTCGACGCGATCATCATCTTCCGCTGTTCTGAGGTCAGGTGTATTTCGCCTTTTTCGATAATCTTTCTCGCGATCGTCTCGAAATCAATGGTATGAAACGCCTTTAACAGACTTTCGTCAGGAGAACGGCTCGCATGAGAGGCATTATCAAAAATATGAAGGGCGGCCACGGCATCCTCAACAGGGATCTGTTCACCCATGCGGATTTTAGCTGCGAGGTCAGGGTCCACCAGGATCTCGAACCGCTCCCCATGGCTCTCGAGTCGTGCCGTGACTGCCTTATCGAGGGGGATCATTTCAGTTTCCTGTCACAATCAGGACTTAGCCTGACTGTTCGACAAAGGATGCAACTTCTTCCTTGCTCATCTTCCGGAATGTCGGGTTTTCAAGTTCGATAATGCCAATCTCCACGGTATTCACGTCGAACTTGCCCTCAGTAGCATCATGAAGCGCCTTTAGTCCAAGAGTAATGCTCTCCCGGACTGATGCTTCAGGAGAATACTCCTCCTCGAAAACCTTCATGACCGCAGTCCGGCCGATACCGATGCCCGTGGCCTTGTACTCAAGGAGTGTTCCACTCGGGTCCGTTTCGAAAAGGCGGAACTCACCATCACTTATTCCGGCAATGAGAAGGGCCGTTCCATAGGGCCGGGCGCCCCCGAACTGAGTGTAGGTCTGCATATGGTCACAGAGCTTCTTTGCCAGTGCCTCGACGTCGATCTGTTCATCGTATGAAACCCGGTTGATCTGGCTCTCCACCCTTGCACGGTCAACGAGGGCTCTCGCATCACCTACCAGACCGGACGAAGCGACCCCGATGTGTTCGTCTATCAGGAATATCTTCTCGATGGAAGATGCCTCGAGCAGTCTGGACGTGACACGCTTGTCAACGATAAGGACAACACCCTCCCGGCATTTGATACCGACAGCGGTCGTACCCCGTTTAACGGCTTCCCGGGCATATTCTACCTGGTAAAGCCGGCCATCGGGACTGAAGACCGTTATTGCACGATCATAACCCATCTGGTATTGTGGTTGCATTATGCTCCCTCTACCTCCTGGGTGGTTATAAAACGTAATTGCTTTGGTCCGGTATCGTCGTCCGGGATATCGATGCGTCCCTGTGAATCAGAAAGCACGGGTACCAGGGTCCCTGACACCCGCACTTCTTGTTTACTCATAACCGGGGGGACATGTGCGGATAAAAATTCATTTAAACCCTTTATTGTCCCGGATGTCCTGACAGGACACAGTTTCACTCTTTTTCCATTGATTTCGACAATCGTCAGTAAGATCGCGGTCAGGTCCGCCTCTCCACCCCGTATGCAGCGCACGATAAGAAAACCCGGTGAAAACCGGATTACGACCGGCTGGATCTCAGAAATCCTTGTATCGCCGAACCATCCCCTTGCGACATCATTCATTGCATAATACACATCCCTGGGGTCGAGAGACTCCCAGACAGGGTGTACCTGGCTAAGGACATAGCGGTGGTTATCTCTCAGTGAAGGCAGCAGGATTTTCATGAAATTACCCTCACAGGGCTCTCGTGAGTCAGAAGTCGTTCTGGTGAAGACAGGGCGGCGGCCGTCTCCTCACGGGTCATCCCAAAAAGGCTGCAGATTACCGCCATATCCGGGGTTGAGCGCATTTCAAGCCACGACCACGCATTTGATGAAACGGTGAGCATGAAGCCGTATTTTCGGTGAAGGCCCAGGATATCACGATAGGTCTTCAGGACTTTCTGACGGTGGTGCCCGGAGGTTACCAGGAGGGGCCTGATGTCAATATCAATAGCGACCCCTCGTTCGCTGGCCATCCGTGCAGACACATGGTCAAAAGAAGGTTTTTGAGACTTGTGGAGATGACGGAGCACGTCAAGTCCTGGAAAACTCAGAACGGCGCGGTTGAATGCCACGTCCCGTGCATTCACCATGATAACAGGACGGACTTCTGATTCACAGGCTTTCCGGATTATCCTGGTAGCCCCTTTCAGGGTCTGTTCACGGATTATGACTGCAGGAGTAATTTCCACCCCCCCCATTCTGCAGGCCGGTCCTGCGGTCGAAAGGAGCCTGTCATACCCCAGGGATGCTGCTTCAAGGGCAAACCTGGAAAGGCTGGTATCCCCACCAGGATATGGGTGGACCGTTGCGTCCGTCGCGGTCATCCGCGAAAAAAAGGTTATTTCCCCCGGTTTGCATTGGACCGGATGCTCGGGCGGGTCTTTTCTGTACCACGTCCGCGGTACCTCATGCCACGCCCCTTAATACCTGCGCTGGTCTTGCCACGCTCGGCCCGGCCACGGTGGACAGAACTGCATATCCATGAGAGAGTCCTGTCTGATGATATGCCAGGGTGGTGTGGGTCTACAAGGATGATTTCATACCACTTTGAACGGCCGTCCTGACCGACCCAGTAGGAGTTCAGGACTTCCATGTTCGGATAGCGTCGTGATGCCCTTTCTTCGGCTATCCTCTGGATGCTTTTACCGGGGGTAAGCCGGCTCATACCCATGTTTGCAGACCGTCGGGCCCGAACATAGCGTGATGCGCGCCTGCCACCCCGGCGTACTGCAGCCCGGACGACGATAATTCCCTGCTTTGCCTTATAACCAAGCTCACGGGCCCTGTCGATCCGTGTAGGGTGTTCCACGCGGACTACGCTGCCCTCGCGCCTCCAGACCTGCATGCGCGCCCACTGAAGCGCCTTTACACCAGTTTCGTCAGGTTTTTTCCAAGCCTCCCTGACATAGGCATACATTGATCGTGCCATTGTTTGTATCACCACGAAGGTTCAGCCGGTAACGGCCACATTCCTGACAGGACGGATCCTGTGTGGCGTATTAGTTCTCTTTCCATGTCCTTAAACTCACCTGTCGGGTGAGTCCCCCTTGACTTTCCTGACAACATGGACCCCTTCAATGCGGGTCACCGGGTACTGGCCAAACCGGTCCTTTTCGGCTGATTTTACCATGTCCCATACCGTGAGAAGCGCAACCGATACTCCGGTCAGGGCCTCCATCTCGACCCCGGTCTTTCCTGTGCTTGTAACGGTCACTGTTGCATCGATATAAAGGTCTCCCAGTTCGAAGTCAACCACGATGCCATGGACAGGGATCCCATGGCACATGGGAATAATCATGGGTGTGTTCTTGACCGCGAGAGTTGCTGCAACCCGGGCCGTCGCGAGGACATTTCCTTTCACCACCGTACCCCCGCTTATCGAGCGCATTGTCTCCTCATTCAGGATGATGCGGCCGGCGGCCGTTGCCTCACGCCTGACCTCGGCCTTATCTCCCACATTGACCATCCGTACTGCATCACCGGTTACATGGGTAAATTCAGTCACCATCACACCGTCCATATAAGATGCCCGGAACTATCTTGAGAAGATCGCTTGCCAGGATGCCCTCGCAACCATTCTTAGCGGCCTCCTCTCCGGCCCTGCCGTTGACATAGGCGGCGAGATAAGCAGACTCGAACCCGGGGAGCCTGCAGAACAGGGCCCCGGCAATACCTGCGAGGACATCCCCGGTGCCCCCGACGGACATTGCCGGGCATCCCGAGCTGTTGAACTTCACCCTCGTCCCGTCAGAAATAATGTCAATGGCACCCTTGAGCAGAATGACACCATTGTCTACCCCCTGTGCAGCCTTTCTGACGCTGAGGGCGCGTTCGATACTATTCTGAGGTGCAGAAGACCCGGTCATCCTGGCAAACTCTCCACCATGGGGTGTATATATTGCAGATTCTGAAACAGGGGGTGGATTGTCAAGCGCATCCGCATCAAAAACCGCTTTTCTGCATTCCGGTGCGATATCCCTGATGACCTGACGTGCCCCGGGACCTGCCCCGTTGCCGAATACCACCACATCAGAATTCCGGATACTAGGCATGAGGAGTTCTTTGTGCTCATCTCCGATGGTATCTCCCGGGAGGGGATCATGGATGACATCGAGCCATTGTTGTCTGACCGGGGACGCGACACGCACCAGGTCAGCACCTGCCCTGAGGGCGGCAAGGGCTGCCAGATAAGGGGCTCCCTGGAATGGTCCGCCCCCGATTACAAGGACTTTCCCACCGGCCCCCTTGTGCGCATCAGGCGCCCGCCTCGGGACGAGCAGGAGATCTCCCTCTCCTGCAACAATATCGGCTGCGAGCGGAATCCCTATATCGGCAACCACTGATCCTTCGATCTTCGGGCGATGGAAAGCAAGAATGCGGGATGGGCGGATACCAGGAGTGGGAATATCGGCCGAGAGTATAGGTACACCCGATTCATTCGCCTCCTGCACCATCGTGGCAAGAGGTTCATTTACAGGACCATGTACCCCTATACCAATCATTGCATCGATGATCAGATCTGCGCGGAGGAAGCGGTCATGAAGGGGGGTGACATCATCCGGGGCCTTGACAGGAAGAAGGGAGGCATCGCATCCCCTGAGCAGGTCGAGATTACCGAGTGTATGTTCTGAAGACCC
>CASGHA010000163.1 GCA_949319355.1 uncultured Methanospirillaceae archaeon
CAGAATTGCCCGCAGGTTTTTCTCATTCGTTCGGGTTTATTCTATACATTGATAGTGCAAAAATAGAGGTTTTACTAAGAGATTTTCTAAGGAACTCCGAATGATTGTTTCGTACCTAGGCAAGAGGCAGGAGATCAATACCAGTCCGCTGATAATGATAAGCGGAGCCATTGCCTCCCAGGATAAGCCTCCCAGTACGCAGATAATTCCGTAAATGAGATCAAACCCTGCAATCATTACCATAAACAGCCATCCCTGCGGAGGCAGCTGGGATATTCGGCGGATTGTCAACGGCCGGGGCCGGCTGAACTGCACCCGGTGGATCGTCGAAGTGTGAGTTCATGTTTAATTACGGAACACCCCTGCAACAACCCGGAACGTTGAAACCGTGGTTTGATTTTTAAAATCCTCATACCACAAAGGGGTTATTCCTGTTATTCCACAACTGAGCAACAGGAGATTGTACATTGGACATCCCGCGTATCTTCACCATCACCGAAAGTGCTCACCGTATCCATAACCCGTTCACACCGGAAAAGCTCTCCACTCTCGGCGCAGCGTTGCGCCTGGAACCGGGGGCTCGTGTGCTCGACCTCGGCAGCGGTTCGGGCGAGATGCTATGCACCTGGGCACGCGATTACGGAATCACCGGCGTCGGCATCGATATGAGCCGGTTGTTCACCGGGCAGGCGAAACTCCGTGCTGAAGAACTCGGAGTCGCCGACCGGGTCAGGTTTATCCACGGCGACGCTACCGGCTACGTCTCTGAAGAAAAAGTAGATGTGGCAGCCTGTCTCGGTGCCACGTGGATTGGTGGGGGCGTCGCCGGCACCATCGGGCTTCTCGCGAAGAGTCTCCGCCCCGGAGGGATCATCCTCATCGGTGAGCCCTACTGGCTGCAGGTACCACCAACGGAAGACGTTGCCAGGGGATGCGATGCCAGTTCTATCGCCGACTTTCTCATGCTTCCGGAACTTCTCGCGTCGTTCGGCGACCTCAACTACGACGTCGTGGAAATGGTCCTGGCCGGCCAGGAAGGCTGGGATCGGTACGAAGCGGCCAAGTGGCTCACCATGCGCCGGTGGCTCGAAGCAAATCCCGGCGACGACTTCGCGAAAGATGTCAGGGCCAGACTGACGCTGGAACCAAAACGCTATGCCGCGTACACGCGTGAATACCTTGGATGGGGTGTGTTCGCGCTGATGGTAAGGTGATGCGAGGGAGCCTGGAGCGGTTCCGGGGGTACGGGGTTATGGGGCCTTGCGGGTCAGCACGCGGTCCAGCTGACCAAACCGCCTGAGGCATGCCACGTATTCCGCGACCATGTAATAATTGGTAAGGTCCTCGTCATCCAGGCCGCGGAACGCGAACAGTTCATCCCAGAGCAGGCTGCTTCCCTCAACGATGAAGTACGCGGAGTGGAGCTCAATGCCGGCGATGATGGGCATGCCCCGGAAGAATTCGTCCTGGTTGTCATACAGGTGTTTTCCTGTCCCGGTATTTTCGATGATGAACCCCACGCTCTCGGGAGTTTTGCCGGCCTGCATTTTTCTCGCATTGCATTCGTTCAGGAGGACATTGTCCGAAATGACTTCGATGAGGGAATCCGCGGGGAGTTCCCTGACGGGATATTTCCCGGTAAGATACGTGAGTATCTCAGGACCTGTTTTTTTATTGGGACGCAGGAGGGGACGGTAGGTTGCTGAAGTGTCCTTCCACTCCCTGATCTGTTCCGGGATTACTTTCCGGGTTAACATATGCTCTTTACCCATGCACCGGATGAATATTAAACGGATGTTGGATTATTCGCCCGGGCTGACGTTTGCGATGCGAAGGGAGGCCCACCCACGCCAGCCCCGGTCCCGGGCCCGGGGAAAAGGTCCGGTCACCCGTTCGCGGTGATCTGGTCTGCCAGTTCCTCTTCCGCCCAGTCTTTTAAGGACGCAAGGAGCGGGATGACGGTCTGCCCCCGCTCCGTCAGGGCATACTCGACGCGGGGGGGCATGCCGGGATACTCCGTGCGGGAGACCAGGCGGTCTTTCTCAAGGGCCCTGAGCTGCCGGGTGAGCATCTTCTGCGAGATCGCCGGCAGTTTCTCCTGGATTGCCCCGAAACGCAGCGGGGCGTCCTTTATCTTCCAGAGGATATGCGGTTTCCATTTCCCGCCGATCACGTCCATCGCCGCCTCGATCGAACAGACGTACATCCGTTTTTTTGTCATGTACCGGTATTCCTTGCGCCGGATTAGTTAACCGTTGCGTTTCGTCACTCCCTCTATGACATGCCATCTTCAGTCGTTCACGTATTTGAAAAAACTGAAAATAGGGGAAATTTCACGGTTCTCCGAAGAAATCAGTACGATCTGATATAAAAAAAATCATGTTCTCCTGTGAACTACGGGTTCATCGTTCGCTGTATCTGCCGGGGCTCTCCCCCAGGAGTACCGCATTGCATGGACCGTCCACCGGAAAAGGACGAGCAATGAATTGGACCTGTTGGGAGCGATCCCAGAACGACCGGCCGGCATGTTTTCTGATTTGATCTTGTCTGCCTCATGGTGTGGGGACATATCCGGCGGTCTCTTACGTCACTGGTATCATTCCCGGTATGGGAAGGCCCTTTCATTATCAGGAAATGAATGAGGTCAGACACGCCTTTATCAGGTGGTCAAAAACAGCGAAGTACAGAGACATCACCTGAAAACCGGCTAGAGTTATATCGCTGGTTCAGATCTTCCCGTACTTCTTGTGGGCCTGTTCAGTTGTCATGATTTTGTCAATCCACACGCTATCGGAATCGACGTAGTAAAACAGGGTATATTTCATGGAGATGTGCATTCGCCAGCGGGGTTTGCGGGTATGAAGTTTTTTGATATTGCCTGGTGCATCTGGATGATCTGACAACCGCTCGATATGTTCGCCAATCACCCGACGGTCTTTTTCAGGGAGTTGCCGTATGAATTCTTTCACGCCGTCTTCGATGGAGATCCGCACAGTACCTCTGTTTTATAACCCGAGGTCCTTCTTTGCCCGTTCCCAGGGAACGAAAGTACCATTTGCATCAATCCCGTCGAGGTCCCGTTCCAGCACCCGCTTCTGATGCTCCGCGATGAGATCAGCTACGGTATCTCCAAGGGATTTTCCCGGGGGTTTTATATTCGAGAGTGCAACCCACGTGCTGGGAGTGAGTGCCACCCTTTTGTTTGCGATTTCTGCCTGTCCGACTTTTCCCTGAGCCATGTCTTTACCTCTCCGCTTAACAGGAATCTTTTGTTGTCTTCCTATGAATACCTTGCACAACAGTACAATCTTGTACAGTTTACATAATAATGAACGCCGACGAAAATGAAAGGTGCGTACCTGTTCAGCCTGGCCTGTATCAGCGCCTTTTCTGAAGGTATCCGGGGGTGCCCCCTTCATCCCGTCTGCCGTTCACATGCCTGGCTGGACATTTGCCGTTATTGAAACCATTCCCGGTATGGGAAGGCCCTTTCATTATCCGGAGACGAATGGTGTGAATACAACCTAAACAGGCGGGTCAAAATGAGCGAAGTCCCAGGCCGGCCGCTATTCGTAATCTATGCTGATGACCTGGACCGGGCAGAGGTCTGCTGCGTCCTGGGCACAGGGCTCGAGTCCGGCGGAGGGCTGGCCAGCCGCGATGTTCCCGCCCAGCCGGTAGACTTCGATGACCTGGCTGAACGAATCGTCAGGGTTCTGTTCGAAGAAACCCGGGCAGGTGTCCCAGCAGGAGCCGCAGCTGACACACGTCCCCCGGTCGATACTCACTTTCATGAGAAGCCCTCTCCTCCGCTGTTCATCATTCCCATGTCAGCTTTCCTTGGTTGAAAACTCTCCGGCGAGGTATCCCCGGACCAGAAACCCATCGTTTCCATGTGGTCACGGGGCAACAGCGTGCGCTGTATCCGGGATTCAATGGTGTCCGCAGCCGGCTTTTTCAGCGTGCTGCCCTTCATGTCCCCCGCCACCGGTCACATTCACGTACAGGTGGTGGGAGTATACGACCCAGCCGATGAAGGCTTCAATGAACTCCCGGCCGGCGGCAACATCGTCCACGTCATACTGTTTCTTCTCCATGACATGGTGGAAACGGTGCGTCAGGTCATCCTCGACGGTCTTCAGGATAAAGCAAATTGTTTCCTCCGGGTCGCCGGTCTGAATGGCTTTCTCCGCCTTCGGAACAACAGGTCCCTCGCTGAGCCCGGCCGGTTTCATACCCGTGTAGGGTGCCCCTTCGCCGGCCCGGTGGAGCCGGATCGCGGTCTCAAAGAACCAGTCATCGGCAACGTCCTGTGCGTCCTTGCCGGCTTTCCGGGCACGCTGGGTGCGTTCAAACACATCTTTCAGTTCCTTTTCAGATCCTTTCGGGACCCAGATCAACACGTGATTGATATTCCCGGTCTCCAGCGATTTTTTCGCTGCCCTGACCACCGGGCCGTCCCTGGTGTCGCAATGGGGTGGCATGCATCACCCTCACGTCCCCGGACGTTAATCCTTCCGTTCATCACATACATTCCCCTGCCCCTGTCTTTCCGTCCAGTTTTTTCTCGAGGTCCCAGAGCAGGAACAGGTCAATATCGGCACAGGTCTTCTTCCCGACCTCGAAGGGGTTGTCCATGTCCCGGATGAGGAGGAGGAGCGCTACGAGGAGCATGCAGAGGACCGTGAACAGCAGGACACCCTCGTAGTAGGGGTCAAGTTTCACGAAGAACAGCAGGAGGACCACGCCTGCCGCCGCAAGTTCGGAGATCGCGTACGCGGCGGGGATAAACGAAGTCCCTGCAATGGTCTTCACCCGGTTCGAAAGACGGTCGATGGCCGTGACCTCGCCCTTCATCTTGATGATAAGGTTCGGGGGGACGCCCTGGTCCACGAGGGACGAGATATCGGAGATAACCGTGTCAAGGGCCTTGTCGATGACGCCGAGGTCCCAGGTGTTGGCCCTGAAGTTCCGGTTCATGCACCGCAGGAGGGCCGCCACGTTGTCCTGCATCGCCGGGACCCGGGTCATGTCCGCGATACGTACCAGCGAGAAGTCACTGTACAGCGTCCGGACGGAAGTGGCGATCTCGCCGGGTATCCGTTCGCTTTCCTTGTAGTCCGCGAGCGTCCCGGCAAAGATGATCGCGATGGTGAATATCGCCCCCCCGATGAACGCCGTGATCAGGTTCGTCACCGAAAGGACGTCGAATTTCAGGTAATCGAAGACCAGCCGCACGACCAGCAGGGCAAGGGTGATCCCCAGCGCCTTGAAGATGAGTCCCCATTTTGTCATGAATGCACCCATACCTGTCATATCCGGTACCCCTAATAGCTGATTTCCCGGGTCAGGTCCGCCGGGACCTCCCGGAGTTCCAGTACTTGTATCCCTCGAACCAGAGGATTCCCGCGGCCCCGGCCAATGCACACACCAGGAGGTCCCTTAACGGGACCGGCCCGAACCCGAACAGGGACTGGAGGAGCGGGACCAAGAGGACCAGCAGGAGACAGGCGACCGTCCCTGCAAATACATACCACATCGCCCTGTTGGGGGTCCGCAGGGTAGTAATGACCGTTTCAGACCACGACCGGTTCGTCAGGATCAGGAAGAGGTTCGCGACGACGATCGTGGTAAAGGTCAGGGTCCTCACCTGGTCCGCGCTATACCCATGGGCCATGGCATAAAAATAGACCGCAAGGACGATCCCCAGCACGACGAAGCCCTGGAGGAGGCTGAGCACCAGGGTCTTCCGGGTGAAGATTCCCTCGTCCCTCCTTCTCGGCGGGCGGTCCATCACGTCCCGTTCCTCCTTTTCAGACTCGAAGACGACTGAGCAGGCCGGGTCGATCACCAGTTCAAGGAACACGACCTGCACCGGGAGCATGACGAGGGGGAGGTTCAGGAGGACGGGCACGAGTGACAGTCCGGCAATTGGGACATGGATCGACAGGATGTAGGCCATCGCTTTCTTCAGGTTGTCGAAGATCCGCCGTCCGAGCCGCACTGCCGAAACGATGGAGGTGAAGTTGTCGTCCAGAAGGACGAGCGAGGACGCTTCACGTGCCACGTCGGTGCCCCGGCCCCCCATGGCAATCCCGATGTCGGCAGATTTCAGTGCCGGGGCGTCGTTCACCCCGTCGCCCGTCATGGCCACCACATCTCCGGCGGCTTTGAACGCGTTTACGATCCTGAGTTTCTGTTCGGGGACGACCCGGGCGAAAATGGTCGCCGTCCTGATCCTCCGGGCAAGATCGTCATCTGGTATGGTGTCAAGTTCGCTGCCGGTGATGCACTCCCCGGTATCCGCAAGGCCCACCTGGCGGCCGATGTTCTGTGCGGTCAGCGGGTAATCGCCGGTTATCATGCACACCCTGATACCCGCGGAATAACACTCCCTGACCGCCCCGGCCACCTCCGGGCGGACCGGGTCCTCGAACCCGACCAGCCCGAGGTAGGCAAAGGTGAAATCGTGCTGCCCTTCCGGCAGCCCCGAAACGGAGAAGGACGCCCTGGCCACTCCGAGGATGCGGAGCCCCCTGGCCGCCATGGCGTCCACCTCACGGGCAAGTTCCTGTTTCCTTCCGTCGCTGAAGTGGCAGAGGTCAGCGATCGCTTCGGGAGCACCCTTGGCGGCTATAATGAAATCAGTCCCCTCAGGGGACCGCCACACATTTGACATGGCGAGGAGCCCAGGGGAGAGCGGGTATTCCTGGACGAGCTCCCACCCGCGGTGGACATGTTCGGTCGCCCCGAAGTCCCCCTCGCCAAGCCGTAACAATGCCTTTTCCATCGGGTCGAAGGGGTCTTTTTTACACGCGAGGATGGCAAACTCGGCAAGTTCGTGGCAGACCTCGACG
>CASGHA010000164.1 GCA_949319355.1 uncultured Methanospirillaceae archaeon
CTCCCTGAGAGGGACATACCGGAATATCTCCTTCTTCACGCCGGTCCGGGAAGTGAATGTCGACGAGCCGGTAAAGTTCAGGGCGAGGTACGCGGTAACCGCAGGCATGGCAAGGAGCACCGCTATGGCGGAAAGGGCTCCTGCCAGGCCTGGTCCAGGGGATGCGACGATAAAGAACGCCGCAAAGGGAAGGGCAACCACGAGCCCGAGGAGCAGGCCCTTCGTGCTGAAGTCCTTCGTCGGGATGACCGGCAGCAGGGCGGGAAAGAGGACCGTTCCAGCGAGAACGGCAGTTATCGCGACGAGTGCGGCGACCCAGCCACCGAGGAAGAACAGGACTGCAGCCGCTGCGACCATCGGCAGGAGTACATGCACGAGTTCCACCGGGGTGAGGACGAGGCGGTCCATGAGGGTAAACCTGACCGTCCGCATCTCCGGGGTCGCAGTATGTGTCTTTAAGTACTCTGGGAGGTCCGCTGCCCTGACCGGGCCGTATTCAACCGAAAAACCGGTGCGTTTCGTAACCTCGAGTGCCGAGACTCCGGGTGCCCCCAGCTGGGGGAGGATGACCCTCCTGTGGCTGATGACGTCGGACAGCCCTGTAGAGTTGATCCGCCGGACCAGTTCTGCCGTCCCGAACGTCCCCTTACCGGCGGCACACCAGACGTTGATCCCCTTCGTGTCGAGCACGAGGATATAGGCATCCGTTTCTCCAAGCGCTCCCCGGAGTGCGTCAAAACTCAGTGAGTAATTCGCGGACGCGAAGACTGGCGAGTCCGGTGAGGGGTTATTGAGGCGGTACAGGCCAGGTGTGACGGTGTGTCCCATCCGGTCCACTCCCCAGCGGGCAAGGAAGTGGTCGAACCTGTCCCGGAGCGTGATATTGCCAGTGGTGTCCATGACAGGGGGGGCAGTCGCCGTTCCGGTAACATCACAACAGGGTGTCGCCTGCTCCTCCGTTTCACACGGTCCGCAGGAGCAGCAGGCCTTCTGGTTATCTGATTCTTCCATGACGGTCTCCCCTCCTACTCCTGCTGCCGCATGACCGGGCCTATGAGGTCGCGGACCATGCTGCTCAGGCCCTCAGCCCTGATAAGGGCGAGGCAGCAGACCTCGCCGTCCTTTTCCCAGCTGACGAGGGCGAGCTTGTCCCCGCTTTTAATGCCCGCCTTCTCACGCACGTCCTTGGGGAGGACCATCTGGCCGCGGTCATCGACACTTAATACCGCCTCGACCCGGCACCCGCTGCCCGGGCCACAGCCGAAGGAGGGGCTTTCAGGACCTCCTGGTTCCCTTTGTGATTTTGTTCTGACCATTTATAACGCGAATAGCATTATTCGTATGAGTAATTATATTATTCTGATTTATCAAATTAATCAAAATTTTTAGATAATGTTCACCTAAGGGGAATTAAGTTCCTTCAGGCAAAAATACATTGATAAGGAATTCAGTTACGGGGAACAGTGTTGATGTTGAAATAATGGAGGATATCAGGATTACCGGGACCACCCTATTAACTCCACCGGTTTAAAGGCGTTTTCCTCCATTCCGGAAATGACACAACTCCGAAGGGACGGATTGTTCAAAGGACAGCCGGGAAAATCCGTAAATCCTTTTAAATCCGAGAACACTTATAAGCCTGTTCGTGGAATCAATGAGTACACGGTAATGCATCGCTACCTGACCGGAGTCGGGGTGATAGACGGCGTCTTTGGGGGATTCGCCCCCGGGACGAACATCCTCGTCCTCGCTCCTCCGTTTTCGCTCGGCGAAGAACTGGCACGCACCTTCGCACGGCTAAACGACGGAGAGTACGCCATCTTCCTGACGACGGACGAACAGGTCCAGGACCTCGTACGGTCGCTACATACCTGTAACTTCGATATCTCCCGGGTCGGCATCATCGATGCAATCACGAAGTCCTCTTCCCCGCAGTCCGCGGACTCGCTTGCCGTCAAGTACGTTTCAAGCCCGAGTGACCTCACCGGGATGGGGATCAAGTTCTCGCAGATATCCGAGTCCATCTTCACCGGCAAGTTTCCCTCCGGTGACAATGGGCTGTACCCTCCCCCGGTCAGGTTCTGCGTACAGTCGCTTTCGACCCTCCTCATGTTCCGTAAGCTGGAAGTCCTGTACCAGTTCCTCCACGTCCTCTCGGCAAAGCTCAAGAAAATGGAGGGAATGGGGGTTTACCTTCTCAATAACGAGTCCTTCGATGAAAAGACCGTGTCTATCCTCAAGCAGCTGATGACGGTCGTCGTTGAAGTGCGAATGGGGGAGTCAGGGATGGAGATGCGCATACGGGGGCCGGGGGGAGCAGTCCTGGACTGGATACCGTTCAGGTTCGAGGAGATGACACTGGTGGTGGGTGAATGATACCTATAGGGGTAAAAGGAATTGACGAGATGCTGGAGGGCGGGGCACCCATAAATGCCCGGATCCTCTTTGCCATGGAACCGATGGCCGACGGACAGATCTTTCTCATACACATGCTTGCTGAAGCTCTATCAGAAGGGAAACGCTGTTGTGTCATCATCCCCCACACTACCCCTGACGTCTACCTGTACGACCTTTCCACCGCCGGGTTCGATATAGCAGGCCACAGGGACCAGATACTGTTTTTCGATCAGACCGAGTGGATGGCAATGAAAAAAAGATACCCGGATGCAAAGAAATTTCACAAGGAATTTAAAAACCACATCCGCCGGGTCTGCACGGAAAATGGTGCCACGTTTGTCTTCGTCTACTTCGACATGGTCTATGAGGCCCTCGGGCTTTCGCAGGGACTTGCAGCCCTCGACTTTTCAGACATGCCCGATGCCCCGCTCCTGGTCGTTGAGCTCCTCAACTTCGGAGGCGCCCCGCTGATCAGGAGCTGCTCAGGAGAGAGCGGGTTCGACCTCGTGGTCTCCATCCGGAGCGGGTACAACTACATCCCGTTCTTCAACTTCTTCACGATAGAGCACTGTTCATGGACCACGGTCCCCCACCGTTCGATTCCCTATATCCTCACAGGGACGTCCATCGCCCCGTACATTTCAAAGATCGTGGTGACAGGTCCTGCCCAGTCAGGCAAGTCCACCTTTGTCGCGAACGCATCAGACCACGGTCTTTCGGTCGATGGGACCGACATGCGGGGAGTGTCGACCACGGTCGCCATGGACCTCGGCCGGCTTACATGGCAGGGCTTTGACATCACCCTCTATGGCACTCCCGGGTACAGCCGCTTCGACCCGATCATATCGCAGCTGGTCCGTCGTGCCATGGGTGTAATCCTTCTTATCGATGTAACCAGGCCGGACACGCTCCCGCGTGCCAAAGACCTCCTCATTGCGACACGGGGGTCAGCACTTCCCCTAATTGTCGTCGCCACGAAGAGCGACCTCCCGCACGAAATGACCGAGGCTGACATACGGAGAGAACTCGGGATACGACAGGCTGTGGGGGTCCATTTCATCTCGTGCCTTGACAAGACCGCTGTCCGGACGATTGTTTCCTCTCTCATCGAACATATCACCCTGTTCAGTTACGACGAAGGGGAAGAGCCCCCAACCCCGGGAACATTCGGAAACGGAGCGTGATTTGGTGCTCACCTTTATCGGCCTTGGCCTCTATGACCACGAGGACGTGTCTGTCAAGGGACTCGACCTCATCCGGAAGGCCGATGCCGTCTTTCTCGAGGAGTATACCTCCCTCCTCACCGGGACGACAAAAGAGGACCTCGAAGACCTCTACGGACAGTCGGTCAGGATCCTTGCAAGGGAAGACGTGGAGCTGCACCCTGAGCCGGTCCTCGACGCTGCCGCGAACGGCGATGCCGTCTTTCTGACGGCAGGGGATTCCATGGTCTCGACCACCCACACCGACCTCAGGCTCAGGGCCCACGAACGGGGGATCAGGACCCGGGTCATCCACGGAGCGTCTATCCAGACGGCAGTCTGCGGACTTTCCGGGCTCCAGAACTATCGGTTCGGGAAGTCCTGCTCACTCCCGTTTCCGCACGGCAAGTGGGCCCCGGAAACGCCCTTTGACGTGATATCGGGGAACCTTGCCGGGAACCTCCATACCCTTGTGTACCTCGACATACGGGACAGGCGGTACATGACAGTCCAGGAGGCGGTTTCCATGCTTGAAGCCATCTCGGAACGAAAAAAACAGGAAATTCCCCTTTATGTCGGCATTGCACGGGCAGGATCCCCTGATGTCGAGGTCCGTGCCGGTCCGGCACAGGCCCTGATCTCCCATGACTTCGGTGGACCGCTCCATATCCTTGCCGTGCCGGCCGGGCTCCACATGATGGAAGAAGCATACTTAAAGGCATTTGCCGGCCTATGACCCTCCAGGAATGCCGGGAACGTATTGCAGTGGCGGGTATCCCGAAAGATCCGGTCTTTCCGGGAGAGACGCCTATCCGGGACTGTGCCGTCGAAGCAGCCGTGATGGTCAGGTCCTACCTTGATGACGGCGACCGGTTCAGCACTTCAGGAGACCTGAAAAACGGTCTTGCGAGCTATTCCTATGCCATGGGGTGGCATGATGCCGCCTGTTTTTATGGCCTTTTCTCACCCGGGACCGTCCCACATCAGGAGCTCACCGGCTGTTTCAGGGATGTCCCATGCGACGAGGGGATGGTGAAGAAACGGGAAAAATACGAAGAGATGCTGGCCAGGGCTCTTGACCATGTCAGGCCTGCCCCAGACCCCGGGTCCTGTCTGTTTCCCTGGGCTGATACGATCGTAGAAACCGCCCGCCGTGCGTGGGACGAAGGAAATCTCGCAGCGCAGTCCGGCTCCCAGACCGTGGCACTGTTCTGGTACAGTTATGGTCATGGGTGGCTTGACTTCGGGGTCCGTTCCGGGAGCCTCGCGATAACCGGGGACCGGGAGCTGTTCGCCATCTAGCATCGGTCACGTCCGGGAACCGGAATACCACACCAGGCCAGAGAGTATGACCACTGATGTGGTATTACCTGAACCGCCTTTGAGACAGGCTGAATCCAAAACTATCATCCGGAGGGGGCACCTATCCTCATCCATATACCAGGTGACCCACACATGCCGGTCGTCATACTTAAGATGGCAAAGGGGAGGACCCTCGATCAGAAACGCGAGGTTGTCCGCCAGTTCACGGAAACGCTCGTCAGGACCCTTGGCGTCCCACCGGACATGGTGACGGTCCTCGTGGAGGAACTTGACCGG
>CASGHA010000165.1 GCA_949319355.1 uncultured Methanospirillaceae archaeon
ACCAACTATTACCTTGCAGACTACATCGTCGATACGGCATCACTGGAAACGGGGGGTGTCCCGATGGATAACGCAACGTTCCATGCCGGAGGGGTTTCCGTAAGGCACCTCTCCCCCCCCCTGCCCTCGGCATTTGTCATGCGGGGAGGCTCACTCGTGCCATCAGAACTGAGTATTTTCACCCCTGACAGAGTAGTTCTCGCCGGTGCATTCCACGAAGGAGATACCGCGGTGTTGAAGTATGCCTTCGCTCCTGGGTGGACGGTAAACGGCATTTCCGCGACCAGGCTCAACAACCTGACCGCGGCCGCGCTCCCTGCGGACAGCTCAAACATCACCTTCAGGTTTGACCCGCCCTATTTCACGATGGGGGCCGTCCTTTCGCTCATCGGGGCCGCAGGTGCGGTTATCCTGTTCATATTCAGACGAAAATTCGACCGGCTCTGCGGAGTAATAAATAACCGGGACGACCCGGGGACTCCCTCAGCCTCATGACGGTGGAGTGCATTATTATTAGCTGATGAAGAATCTCACCGTCGCGGTCCTCGGGTCCCCGGATTTCTGCCGCGATATCGGAAAAAAGGGTACAAGTTCCGACATAACCTTCTACAACCTTAAAAAAGGCCAGACAACGGTTACCCTCATTGAACCGTCACGGTACCCGGAACGGGTTGCATCTCTGTTTTTTTCAGTCTCTCTGGCTGACGAGGTCATACTCGTTGTTGATGAAGTGAATGCCCTCCTTGGAGAAACCGTGATCATGCTGGATACGGTTGGAATCCGGAAGGGGGTCATCATTCCCAGAAACTATCTCACCCCGGAACAACTGGCACCGGTATTCAAGGGCACGGTATGTGAAACCTATTCTTTTTCAGGGGGCGATCCCGCCACTCTCAGGGAGGAGCTGCTGAAAGAGGCGGAGGCAGCCGGCCAGACCGGGGGTGATGAGAAGGGAATCGTACCAGTGGACCATTTCTTCCCCGTTAAAGGTATCGGAACGGTTATCCTCGGATGCGTGGAACGGGGGTCGATACGGCGGCATGACACCCTATCTGTCATCCCCCTGGGAAAAACGGTCCAGATCCGTTCCATCCAGGAGCATGACGATGAAGTCGAAGTGGCATTTACTGGAGACAGGGTTGGTCTGGCGCTCAAGGGGATCGAACCATCAGAGATCGACCGTGGCTTTGTCCTTTCATCGAACACCCTGATAAAAACCGCTCTCAGCATCAGCTCGACAGCTGTTCTCGGCAGGTTCTGGCAAAGCCCCCTTCGGGAAGGTATGGTCCTTTCCATCGGCCACTGGATGCAGTTCCTCCCGTGCCGTATCGCCCGGGTGTCAGGTCCTGACCAGAGGAATCCCGAGGTAACTCTCCAGCTCGAAAAGGACCTGGTGTATGTCCCGGGAGACCGTGCCGTACTCCATTACCTTGAAGGCGGAAAACTGAGGGTTATCGGCTCCGTCATTCTTTCCTGAACAGAAACGAACTGCACAGATGCCGGACACCTTAATTACAGGAACCCTCAATCATTTTGTGAAGAGTAGCATGGCTGACATCATCCTCTGGATTATTATTGGAGTCGTTGTCGTCATTATCGCCGGCTTTGTCCTGTATGCGATAGGGATGTACAACCGGTTCTTCACCCTGAAAAATGCCGCTGACGCGACGCTTGGCCAGATCAAGGTCGCAATGAAGAAGCGTCTTGACCTGATAGAGCAGCTCCTCGGTGCCGTGAAAAGCTATGCGGCATTTGAAAAGGACACCCTTGAGAAGGTCACCAGGATGCGGACCTCGGTCGGCGCCGCAGGGGCGGGGGATCTCAACGAGATAGAGCGACAGTCAAAGGATATCCTTGGCCGTCTCTTTGCCGTTTTCGAGGCATATCCTGACCTCAAGACAAATACGACCGTTATGAGCCTCATGGATGCCTCAAAAAATGTTGAGGACGAGATCGCCAGGCAGCGGTATACGTACAACAATATTGTACAACAGTTCAATACCCTGTGTGATACCATCCCCTCGAACATCATCGCAAGGCTCATAGGGATGATCAAGCTCCCGTACCTCGAGTTTGAAAAGGAGATCGAGAAGCCGCCTCAGATCGCCTTCTGACGCGGGGGGTACATTCGTGAGCGAAAAGGGCAGGCTCGCGGTACTGATCATCGCGGCAGCTCTCATAGCGGTTGCCGCCCTATTCCTTGCATCCGTCATTCCCGGTCTCCTAGAAGGAGATCCGGTGGTTCTCTCCTACGATGCGGTCTATGGCGCGGACGGAAACCTGACGGAGCACTATACGTACCTTGTGAAAGAGGACAACCGTTTCAGGATGCTGTACAGGACCTGGAATGCGCCGCTTTCCGGAAAATCCCTCCAGTACCCGTCAATAACCTTTATTTCCATGGATGTGCCTGACGGGACCATCGGCTACGTAAGGGACTCATCAGGCACCGTCACGCTTGCAGATGGACCGGGCGGAAGTGCAGCAGGATTCATCAGCACTATGGCCGAGCTCAACGAGTTAGGGATTTATAACCCGGCATACTTTCCTGCAGGGACCTATGAGGTTACCTACCGGTTCACCATGCGGCCGCCTGTTGAATATGATATGACCTCGGGACACGTGAACATACGGCTTGCCGGGAACCACGTACCCTACAAGGCCGTTTCGGTCACTCTCCCCTCCATCGCCACCGAGGTCTATGCATACCCGTCGACCCTTGCAGTGAGCCGACTCGGTGACGGCTCATGGAAAATTACAGGCCCTGTCGAAGGAGACGAAGTTTTCGGTTTTGAAATGCTGACACGGCGCGAGGATGCACTCAGACTCCCTGGTTTTCCGAATGCCGTTGAAGATGTAACCGGGAAGACCCACGGGGCCTACCCGTGGTGGGGTTTCATACCTGCGGCACTTGCAGGGCTCCTTGAACTGGCAGGCGGGATCATGGTTGTTGCAGTCCCGGTCCTTTTCATCTGGACTTACCGGAAGTATGGGAGGGAAAAGGAGTTTACCGTCCCTGAATACCTCTCGTTTACGCCGGACACCACCCTGAAACCCTGGATAGTGAACCTCCTCTTCAAGGGGGATGCGGTCAGCTTCGACCAGGACGGACTGTATGCAACCCTTCTGGACCTTCACCGCAGAAAAAAAATCAGGATATCGGAATCAGATGATAAATCTCTGAGAATCGAGGTCCTCGTACCGGAAGGCGGAGAGGACCCGTATGAAGAACGTGTAATCCGGTTTCTATCAGATGTAGGCGGAGGAGGAGTCGTTGATACCAGGGAGATTTCTGCCATGGCGACCGCGGCAAGAACCAATACCTCGGTCAGGTCAAGGCTCCTGGGATTCCAGCAGGCCCTCTCCCAAGTCACCTCGGTGAGCAACCCCCGCCTTGTCAACGAAGATATCGTCGATGGCAGGGACCATGTCACGCCGTACTTCCTTCTGGGGATAGCGATGGTGTCTGTCTCAATCCTGGCTGCAGTCCTGTTTCCCGTCCTTGCAGCACATCTTGTCCCTGCCGTGTTCCTGTGGGGTGGTGTTGCCTTGTCATCACTGGTAGCCTATGCCATGCCGGCCACTTTCTTCGGGCACTGGAAAGGTGACCACTACCGGGAGAAGCTTCAATGGGATGCCTTTACCAGATTCCTCTCTGACTTGGCACTCATACGGCAGTACGAACCGGCTGACATCGCGATATGGGGGGAGTGGCTTGTGTACGGAACCACCCTCGGCGTCGGCGACAAGGTAGAGAAGGCTATGAAGGACCTGAATATCCATGTCCCCTCGGAATATGTGGCACCAGTCGGTTTTTACTCCGGGATCCAGGGTGCCTTTCTCCCCATTTCCACCTTTGCCGTTGCCTCATCAGGCAGCGGGGGAGGCGGTTTCGGGGGAGGAGGAGGGTTCGGTGGCGGTGGCGGCTTTGGCGGCGGCGGTGCGGGAGGCCGCTGATACATGGAATACAGCACAGGAAGACCCGGCCGGATTTTTTTTTCCAGGTTCGAACATGGTGAAGACCTGCTATCAGGGATCAGGACCCTGTGCCTGAAAGAAGCAATTTGTTTCGGGACAGTCCAGGTCATCGGAGCTCTTTTGAAAGGGACAATGGTCTGCGGACCGAGAGAGCCGGTCCTTCCCCCTGTCCAGGTTTCACGCCCTTTTTCAGCGGGATGGGAGGTTATCGCCTTCGGTGTCATCCTGCCGGGCGTTGACGGGCCGCGGATTCACCTCCATGCCTCCCTGGGTCAGGGAAGAGAGGTTATGACGGGCTGCCTCAGGGCAGCACCAGCCACCTACATTACCATCGAGGCGGTTATAACTGAGGTTGAGGGCATCAAAGGGAGCCTCGTGCCAGAGAGCCAATCTGGACAGGTCCTCCCGCATTATGACTGTCGGCTGGACACCGACAGCCATTCCTAGCTGCCGATGATACTTAAACAGCCCCGATTCCTCCCCATTTCGATAGAGGAAGCAAAAAAAATTGGAATAGACCAGTTTGATATCATCCTCGTTTCCGGAGATGCCTATGTCGACCACCCCTCATTCGGGACGGCCATTATCGGCAGGGTTCTCTGGGATGCAGGATATAGCGTCGGCGTTATTGCCCAGCCTGACTGCAAAAACCCGGGATCTTTCATGCGACTCGGGACCCCAAGGCTGTTTTTTGGGATCTCGGCAGGAAACGTCGACTCGATGGTCGCCCGATATACCCCCTCAGGACGTGTGCGGACTCTCGATGCGTATTCTCCCGGGGGAATAAACAGGAGGCCTGACAGGGCGTCCCTCGTATATGCTGACCTCATACATGCCATTTTTCCAGGAACTCCCATTGTTCTTGGCGGTCTGGAGGCCAGTCTCCGAAGGTTTGCTCATTACGATGCATGGGATGACCGCGTACGTCAGTCCCTCCTTGCCGATGCCCCGGCCGATATGATCGTGTATGGCATGGCTGAGCGGCAGATGGTCTCCATTGCAGAACGGCTCGGATCAGGGACCCCGATAGGAGAGATACGGGATATCCCTGGCACGGTCTGGAAGCAGGCCCCGAAAACATGGCGGCTTGGTCCTCTTCCAGGCACAGTCCTGCTGCCCTCATTTGATGAAGTGTCTTCTGATCCAGGGGCATATGCCACGGCGTTCCGCCTCCACCATGCGGAGCAGGACCCGTTCCGCGGGAGGGCTGTAGTCCAGCCGCACAAGAAAACGGTAATCATCCAGAACCCTCCGGCACGCCCACTCGGAACGGACCAGATCGACCATTTCTATGAACTGCCGTTCATGCGCAGGGCCCATCCCTCCTACAAGGAACCCATTCCTGCCCTGGAGACAGTACGTTTTTCCATAACCTCCCACAGGGGCTGTTTCGGGGGCTGTTCCTTCTGTTCGCTCACCCACCACCAGGGCAGGATCGTCCAGAGCAGGAGCCCTGGGTCTGTCGAACGCGAAGCCCGGGAGATTGCTGCCATGCCGGAGTTCAGCGGAACGATAACTGATGTGGGCGGCCCTTCGGCAAACATGTATGGCACGTCATGCGGCAGGTGGAACGAACTGGGGACCTGCCCTGACCGGGACTGCCTCTCCTGTGAGTTCAGGTGCGACGGGCATGAGGGTTGGCTGGCCCTCCTTCAAAAAATTTACCATATCCCGAAGGTCAGGCACGTGTATGTTTCGTCCGGTATCCGGTACGACCTCATCCCGTCCGGGACGGTCCTTCAACAGCTGTGCGACCAGCATGTATCGGGGCACCTCAAGGTCGCACCCGAACACATAGCCGAGGAGGTCCTGGTACTGATGAAAAAACCCCTTGCTGCCGCATTTCTATCATTTCTCATTGAGTTTGAAAAAATCCAGCATGGCAGGAAAAGACGTCAGTACATTGTCCCGTATCTTATGTCAGGGCATCCAGGGTGTACCATTGAAGACATGATCACTCTTGTTGAGTTTCTCAGGTCGAACCGTATAACCGTTGAACAGGTCCAGGACTTCACTCCTACACCCATGACCGCGTCCACCTGCATGTATCACACCGGTATCGACCCGTTTTCCCTGAAAAAGGTCCATGTTCCGAAGGGACGGGAAAAAAAGATTCAAAGGGCTTTCCTGGGGTACCGGGACCCTGTCAACGCTGAATTAATCCGCGAAGGACTGATTGAGGCGGAGCGGACGGACCTCATCGGTTATGGCCCCTCCTGTCTTGTCCCTCCCTCACGGCCGGGAGAGCTGTCCGGAAGAAGAAGGAGGAAGGACTGATGAAAGGTCTTATCTCTGGCAGGAGGGCTCTTCTACCCCCTCGTTGTCACACGAGACGCATTGTGCGAGTTTTTCATCCATGATCCTATAGGAGTTTGCCAGGACCGACGAGTTCGATATCAGGCCTGCAAGCAGGATTACTTCGAGGATCTCCTCCCTTGAAGCCCCCTTTTTCAATGCAGCCTGCATATGGTATCCGGTGCAATGCTGACAGCGGAGTGCCGCTCCGATCGCGAGGCTGATCAGTTCAACATACTTGGGGTCGAGTGAGGACATCTTTGCAACACTGGTCTTGTACAGGAGGTGAGAGATGAGGGCCTCGGGGTGTTCCGCCATCCTCCTGAAAATCAGGGGTGTCTTGCCGTACTCCTCCTCGATATTGTCCATCCACTCCTCGCTCGTCTTTTCAACCCCTTTGTCGGCTATGGTGTGCAACAGGTCTTCAAAATGGGCCATGGAGGAATGGTACGTGCTGTGACTACCTAAAGATGGCTTTTCCGGATAATCATGGGATCCGCCGGCTTCCTGGACACCCGTGCCGGTGTTGATGCATTTTGCTCGGTCCGGAAAAACAACAGGAGGGGGGGTGACCCCTCCAGCAAATCTGCTTCTGATAATTGAAAAGGAAAGGTTACAGGAGAGGAGGGGCCCCTAAAAAATTACTTGCGCCGGAATTTTGCAATGCCCAGCAGGGATCCACACAAGGCTACTACTGCCAGGGCTGGTGAAAGGGGTGTTTTTGTCGCGGTCGGTTTTGTGGAGGGGGGCGGGACAGCCGTCAGAGATACCGAGACGGGCGTTGACTGCCCTGAAATAATGGTAACCATGACCGTCATGTCCTGGTAGCCTGGTGCCTTCACCGTCATCCTGTGCTCTCCCGCTGCGACATCAGAAACGGTGAGGGGTGTGATACCCGTGTATACATCATCGAGATAGATGTTGGCGCCGGCCGGAGTGGAAGTTACCGCCACTGACCCGGTGGTAACCTGTTTCAGGGTGAATGAAACTTTAATAATCGAATCCGCAGGGACGGTCACCGTTTTTGTCTCTGTGCCGTATCCCGTTTTCCTGGCTTCGACCGTATACGTCGCCGGTATTATGTTGGTCTGGATGTATACCCCGGATCCATCGGTTTTTCCTGAAAGGACCCCGTTGATATAAATATCACAGAGTGGTGGGGAGGTGAGGATGTTCAGGTTCCCCGGAGTCTGCGTAGGGATGACTTCAAGAGTTGAATAGAGGTCGATGGTGCTTCCCGCCGCAGGGACGGAAAGAACCGGGCCATTATACGTGGTATAGCCCTGCTTGCTTACCGAGTAGCCCTTGTACGGGGTGCCGGTCGTGTATACCGGAACATAACACACACCCTGAGCAATGGTACCCTTGAAAGCCCCATCGAACGCGACAGAAGCCCCGTCGACATTACAATGAACGATGTATGTCCCCATATCTCCACCTATGAGCTGGTCTGAAGCGGCAAGGGCCGGACCCGCCAGAAAGCAGACCATGCAGAACACTAAAGGAATCAAGTTCATGAATCGCATGTGATGGTCACCAACGGTAAAAAACATCTCGTTCTCAAGACTATTTATCCCTATCCCGTTCAACACGGGTGCATGTCGTACCTCTGCGCCACCCAGGGTATCCCGTTCCGCATTTGCATACCGACGGGATCCATGAACTGGCCGGAACTGAAAAGAGGGGGTACAGGGTCCTGAATTCGCTGCGCGGACTCCCTTCAAAGGGCGTACCCGTGACTCGAACTCATGAATGACTCCGGATAGCCTCGATCCGTCAGGTAACAGGAGGGGAGGAATAAGCATAGGCCGGTCCTCCAGGACAAGAAAGGGAGTTGTCTGACCAACCGTACGATCCATGGCGTCGGGTCATGTAAACCGCTCGTACTCCAGTGGGTCCCGGACTCCCATTTCCCTGAAGGCCAGAAGCCGTTCCACACATGAACCGCATTTACCGCAGGAAAGGGGGGAACCCTTGTAGCAGGTCCAGGTGAGTGAATAGTCAACACCGAGGAGAAGACCACGCCTCAGGATGCCGGCCTTGGTGTCATGGAGGTAGGGTACCTCAAGACTGACGGGGTGCCAGTCACAGAGGCTGAAGGCTTCCTTCATGGCAGCAACGAACGCCGGCCTGCAGTCCGGATAGATGGTGTGGTCCCCTGAATGGGCTCCATAATACAGTTTTTCTGCACCCATTTCAATGGCATATGCCCCGGCAATAGAGAGCATCACCATGTTCCGGTTCGGGACGACGGTTACCTTCATGGTGTCATCGGTGTAATCCCCCTCCGGCACCGGAATATTTTCACGGGTAAGTGCAGAAGAGACAAGGTCTCCAAGGAGGCCCAGGTCCACCACACGGTGGGGTACCCCGAGTTTCTGACAGCTCGCCCGGGCGCATTCTATCTCGCGCCGGTGACGCTGGCGGTAGTCGAAGGTAAGACCAAAGACCTGTTGACCCGATGCCACGACATCATAGAGAAGCGTGGTCGAGTCCATGCCGCCGGAGATGATGACCACCGAACGCATTTGGATGATTATTCGTTGGCGCCCCTTATCCGGGTTTCGAAGATGGCAGACCGGGGAGACGGGGTGTCGTCATGGTATCCGGGCTGACGGAAACAAGGGGCCCCTGACGACATCACTCTCCACCCGGGCCCGTACCGGAGCCTGATGCCCTTGTATGGCATCAGCTCGCGGTGTCCCAATCAACGCCTGTCTCTGCCAAGGTGGGTGCAGAACAGGAGAATGGCAAGAAAAGCTGGTATGAAGGTGAGAGGCGTGCTTTTTGTTTCAGCCCGTCCGGGAGCGGGTGTAGTAGCTGCAGGTAGGGTTCCAGGTGTTGTGCTACCGGAACCGACAGAGCTCCCGACCTGGTCGAGAAGGAACGGGACCCTCGCGTAGACGTCATCGATAGAAGGATCGTTAAAGGCCGCGGTGAGGACCTCGGCTGCAGCCATCCCGGTGATCCTGCCGTCTCCCCGGGATGTGAACAGGACCTTGTTGTTCGATGAACGGACGACCGCTCCCGTCCCGGTGTCATACAGGATATCCGGGTGCCTGTTTGCGCCCTTGTCTGCTACGATGACTGAATAATCACCTCTCTCCATATACAAGGTCTTTTCCGAAGGAATCACAAAGGAAAAGGTACCGTCCTGCCTCACCGGGGCTGAAGAGACCTCGAACGACTTAGGCCCGATTATCCAAATCATAACCTCTCCGGTATTTCCGGGGGCGGCTCCAGAGAGGGTAGCCTCCTGACCCGGTTCGATGCGGGCGGACGAAACCGTTACCGTAACGTTCCCGGTAGTGGGCACCGGCTGTTCTGAACCTCCAATCGTCCCGTAGACGCCCATCTGTGCTGAAGTCGTGGCGACCTGGTCGTCTACGACGTGCGATGAGATAGCCCGGCCGAGTGCGGCAGGTGTATCTGGTCCGAAAACGGTCCCTGGTCCGGCAAGCGGGAACAGCTGCTCCCTGGTCCTGGTCTTCAGGAGCATTCCCGTTGTGTTATCATACCCGATATCGAAGCGGCTGTCACCCCCCTGGTCCTCCACGAAGACGGCGTAGGTCCCCGGAGTGATGGCAGGTAAACCAAGTTGCGCCGTACTTGTGATGAAGCGACCGTCTTCCCTGACCGGTACAAGGTTCATTCCCCTGTATCCCGGGCCCACTATCCACACGGCGACCTCTGAGGAGAGGTTTCCGTTTACCTGGCCTGATATGGTGAAGGACCCGTCATTTTGCGGGGTTACCAGGACGGATACGGCGGAAGCGGCCCCGGCAAGAAATACTGCAAGGAGTATCATGGTTCCTGCAGTGCGGGCATAATGCGTGACCATGAAAAGAAATGGGCGTTCCCGGGGCATAAACCTCCCCGGGGCCAGGATTCATACGACGATGTTCGTTTCTGAGAACCTTTTGATTCGGACGAGAATATAGTCGCGTATCCTTGACGGAATAACATCGGCAATATCGCCCAGTGT
>CASGHA010000166.1 GCA_949319355.1 uncultured Methanospirillaceae archaeon
AGCTGAAAGGTAAGGGCTACCGAGAGCTCGTACGTCCCGACTCCTCCCGGGGTTAGGGGGACGGCCTTTACGAGGTTTCCGATGACGACTGCCAGGATGACGACGACAAACGGAATTTTTTCACCAAACATCGCGACAACTGCACCACACGCCAGGGCGTCGAGGAGCCAGATCACGAGTGATGTCCCTGACAGGAGGAAGAGGCTCTTGAAAGTCAGGGAAGCGGCACGCACCTCGTTGAACATGTTGAGGACGAAACGCAGGTACTTATTGCCGGACTCGCGGTCCTTCATGGCCAGGAGGAACAGGAAGAACACGACTCCTGCGACGATGGGGAGAAGCGTGACCGTGACGAACCAGTCAGGGACATCAAGGTAGTCGAGGACAAGGGGTAGCGAGAGGGCTCCCAGCACGGCGACCATGAGAATGTCGAAGACCCGCTCTACCACGACCGAGGATATCCCCTGAGATACCGTGGCCTTGTTCTCATGTTTGAGGATGACAACCCGTACGAGGTCACCGAGCCGTGCAGGTACGATCAGGTTCACCGTCTGGCTGATGAGGATGCACGCGGTGGAAAATCCGAGGCTGATCCTGACCGCGAGTCCGTCCAGGATGACCTGGTACCTGTACCCCCTGACCCACCAGGAAATGCTGCAGATGAGGACCGCCAGCGCCAGGAACAGCGGGTCGCTGTGGACAAGGGCCGTAAGGAGGTCATCCCAGACCCTGAAGAGCATGAAACCGAGGATACAGGCTGCAAGCAGTGTTGAAAAGCCGACCGCCGCAACCTTACGATACATGGAGCTGCCACCAGAGCCGCAGGATCGCCCTGAACATCTTGAAAACGTCGTTTTTCCTGACCGTTGTCCCCGCTCCCTCGCGCCAGCGCACCGGGAACTCGAGGACACGGTACCCTTTTTTCTGCCCCCTTACAAGCACCTCGGTATCCCAGAACCAGTGGTTGTCACGGACCTCCGGGACGAGTGCAAGGAGGCGTTCGCGTTTAAAACCCTTGAAACCGCACTGGTGGTCATACAGGGACGAACCGAGAATGAGCCTGACGAGAAAATTGAACCCCCTGCTCGCGACCTCGCGTTTTCCTGACCTTACGATATCGCTTCCGGGCATGAGCCGCGAACCCGTGGAAAGGTCATATCCCTCGTCCCGTATTGCCCTGACAAGCTGCGGGAGGTGTTTCATGTCCGTCGCGAGGTCGACATCGTAATAGCAGCATACCGGTGCGTTTGCCGCACCGATCGCCCGGTTGAGCGCCCTGCCCCTCCCGAGACGTTCGTTGCTGTGGAGGAGCCTGATCCTCGGGTCCTTCGATTCCCATTCCATGACATACTCTGCACTGCCGTCGGTACTGCCGTCTTCAGCGATGATGAGTTCAAAGTCCTGGGTGACCGACGAAAGGGCCTGTATCGACTCAGGTATAGCTGTTTCAAGGGCTTTTTTATCGTTGTATACCGGTATTACTGCCGCGACCTCTGCCATCAGGTAAGCCTCCGGAGGATACGGTCCGCGACTTCGAGCCCTGCCCTGACCGAGCCCTCCATGGAACGTTCAGGGTAATTGGGCCTGCTGAACATCCCGGCAACGAACAGCCCGTTCGACTCGTATCCTGGGATCAACCTGCGGTATCCGGTCACATACAGGGGACCGGCGTACCTGTCGATGGCCAGACGCTCCCAGTGGATCTCCTCCCTTGAAAGGCCGAACCGTTTGCAGAAATCGTTTCTCATCCGGTCAGCAATGTCGGTCCCGGGCTCCCCGGAGAAGTACGAGGCGAGGTATACGATGTGCTCGCCATAACGGCTTGCCGGGACAAAGTTGGTATGGGCTACTACGGCTCCATACGGTGCCCTGTCCTTCATGTTTACCCAGTATATGCCGTTACAGACGTCACGTTCGATACCGAGGGTCATGCAGGCCGCTCCCTGGTAGGGGACAGGGGGAATCACGGGGCCTCCGTGAGCGGCAAGCTCCTGGAGCGGGAGGGTCGAGAGGACGCAGTCATAGGGTTCCCCGTTTACCTTCCAGCCCCCTTTATAATGTTCCAGGGTCGAAAGCGGGGTCCCGGGCAGTATCCTGCACCCTTGCGACGAAACGATCCTGACGATCGAGTCGATCAGCTGCTGGAACCCGTCCCTGACATATCCGAGACGCTCTCCGGACAGGCCCCGGTTGGACCTTATCGCTATCCTGCTGACCAGCCATGCCGCAGAAACCTCGTCTTTCCTGTCACCGAACTTGCTGTTCAGGAGCGGTTCGAAAAATGACTCCCATACTCTCTGGCCCAGGTGCTCAGTGACGTAGGTGTGTGCAGGGATGTCGTCGAGGTCCTCGACCGGCATCTTCCCTGCTTTTTTAGTAAGGATGGCAAGCCGGAACGTGTCAGTAAGAGACAGGTACGGATATTTCAGGATCTCGAACGGAGTGGTCATGGGGTAGAGAACGCCACCGGCATAGGACCCGGTGGAGCCGGTCAACCACTCAAGTTTCCCGGACAGGTCACATCTTTTCAGTAGTTTCAGAAGGGCTGTGTCACCCTCAAAACAGTGGTGATAGAAGGACTCTATCGAATAAGACCCGATCCGGTATGATGAAAGGCACCCGCCGAGGACTTCCTGTTTCTCGAGCAAATCCACCTCGTGGGCGGGGGAGAGTGCATATGCTGCCGAGAGCCCGGTCAGGCCGCCTCCGAGGATGCATACTTTCATGGCATTCCTAGTACTGGATTTTAACCCTCATAAAGAACACTGAAGCCAATGTGAAGCAAGAAACCCGGAAACAGGCATTTGTCGGTCATAAGAAAGTATTTGAGGATATAAAATTACATTTTTGAGAGACTGGATCGAATGGCAGCGGAACGTTTCGACTGGTTGGGGTCAGTACCATGAGAGTCTTTTTCATAGGCTTCGGCCAGGCCGGAGGGAAGATCGTTGACCGTTTTATCATGCAGGATAAGCGGCTCGGCACGCAGAGTTTCCGGGGTATTGTTGTAAATACGGCTCGTACTGACCTCATCGGGCTTAAAAATATTGAATTCAAGGACAGGGTGCTGATCGGCCAGGCGGTTGTGAAAGGCCACGGTGTAGGGACCGATAACGAGATGGGCGCCAGTATCACCTTCGAAGAAATCGACAGCATCATGAATGCAATAGAAAGGAAGGGCACGCATGACATTGATGCATTCATCATTGTCGCCGGTCTTGGCGGAGGTACCGGATCGGGGGGAGCTCCCGTGCTTGCCCGTCACCTGAAGAAGATCTACAAGGAACCCATCTACTGCCTTGGCATCCTCCCTGCCCCGGAGGAAGGAAGACTCTATTCATACAATGCAGCCCGGAGCCTGTCTACCCTGGTAAACGAGGCCGATAATACGTTCCTTTTTGACAACAGCGCATGGAAGAACGAGGGAGAGTCCATAAGGGGTGCATTCGAGTACCTGAACGAGGAGATTGTCAGGAGGTTTGGCATCCTCTTCCGCGCCGGTGAGGTCAGCAAGATGGGCGTCGGCGAGATGGTGGTCGATGCAAGCGAGATCATCAATACCCTGCGGGGGGGCGGGATCACCTCGGTAGGATACGCGGTCAGCGAGGTGAGGAGTCCCCAGGACCAGAAAAAAAAAGGGATCATGGGGGCCCTTGGGGGCATAACCGGCTCGTTCAAGAAACACGACCCGGCCAGGGAAGAACTGATGGGGGAGGACAAGACTGCCCGTATCCTCTCTCTCGTCCGGAGGGCCATGCTTGGAAGACTGACCCTTCCCTGCGATTACCATTCTGCTGAACGCGCCCTGGTCCTCATCGCCGGTTCACCGAACCAGCTCGACCGGAAGGGGATAGAAAAGGCGAAGAACTGGGTCGAGGAAAACATCGCGGGAGTTGAAGTCCGGGGTGGAGACTACCCTGTGGGGAGCAGTCATGTTGCTGCCATTGTCCTCCTTTCGTCCATTAAAAGTGCCCCGAGGGTGACGGAGCTGCTCGAGATAGCCCGGAAGACCCGGGAGGATGTCGAAAAAAGTGTCGACAAGCGAAACGTACGGCTTGATGAACATGTCGATCCCTTATTTGAGTGAATGATCGCGATGGGAGCATCACCATATAAGATCCTGCTGGTCCTTGCCCTGTTCTGCTGCTGCATTGCGGTCGCATCGGCAAACATCGAGACCGGAAACATCACCGTTACCCCTTCCGGAGACCTTGTGTCCGGTGAGACAAACGTAACCATCAGTTACCAGGTCGATTTCATCGAGTCCAACGGGGAGACCTTTCCGGCGGGCGACGTGCTCGTCATGAACACAGAGCTGGACAATGCAAAATGGACATACAGCCTCGTTCAGGATGGGGTAAACAACCCCCGGCCCTCTCAGACCGGGAAAAACCTCTACCTTTCCGGCTGGGAGCTCTCATACAGCAAGTCCAGCCTCATGCTCTCAGTGAAGGTGAACGGCATAGCACCAACGGTGCCGACAACCCAGAAGGTGAAGATCCTCAGGGTGGCAGAACTCACCGGGAGCAACAAGGTCCTTGCAGGCTCTGAGACCGTTGTTGAACGGACTGTAAACAACCCCGTGGAGATCCAGGGGAGCATCAGCCTCGCAAAGGACCAGTTGAAGAAGCTGAAGGAAGAGATAGACCAGCGGTCCGCCGAGGGGATCGATGTCTCCGAGGCCGAGGCCATGTATAACAAGGCGGTCAAATCGGTGAAAAGTGCCGATGGAGCGACCTTCAACGAGGCCAAGACCTATCTTACGAACGCCCAGACCCAGATCAGCGATGGACGGACCCTTCTCGGCAAGGGTGCCGCCAGCAAGGTCATCAACGACGTTCGCCCGACAATCGACGAAGTCGACGGCTATATTACGTATTTTGAGGTCAACCGCTCGATGAGCAAGGACCCCAGGGTCCAGAACATCAGGATCAAGAGGGACGCTGCTGCGGAACTGCTTTCCCAGGCAAATGACGAGATAAGCCAGGGGAAGTACGACGATGCCATCAGCAGGGCTGAGGACGCCTCCTCAAAGGCTCAGGGTGTCCTTTCTGACGCACAGTCGCTGAAAAAGGAGATCGGTGAGGAAAGCCCGACGAATGTTATCGGCGGAGGGTTCGGTTCGATAACCGGCACGGTCATGAAAGTCCTGCCGTACATCGCGGCCGTCATCATCGTCCTTGTCATCATCTTCATCGCGATAAAACTGTACAAACGGCGTAAGGCTGACAAGTGGGACGAACTGTATTAATCTTTTTTCTTTGCCATTTTTTTAGATCCCCCCAGTTCTCGAAAACGTTTCCGCAGGGTCTCCTGTCCCCAGATCCCTGGAAACCGATCCTGGTTGCGGGTCTGAGCGCTGTTATTCCCCACATGCTTTTCCAGAACGGTGGCGGTACAGGATATCCTCCAGGGTTTCGACAAACAGTTCACGGTCACCGACAAGACAACGTTCGTGAATATCCATTGCCCATACCGGGTATGGGACACACCCTGTTTCGAGGTCAGGGATGGGAACGGTGGGGAGACTGGAGAGGTCAACGAACCGCTCCTTCGGGAAATGCTCCGCTGCTATCGAATCGAGTTCGCGGACCATGGAAAGGAGTTCGTACACGTCCTCCCTGTCCCAGTGGCGTATCCGGTCTGCAAGTTCCGCTGCACGGTCCCGCATGGTGCACCGTCACGACTGATTGCCAGTGCCGGTATTAAACCTGCCGGAACCGTCCATGTGAATCGGGATTGCCTATAATGAACACTGCAACCTCCTGCCTTCGTAAAACGACACCGGACCTACCGGACGGGGTTGGAACAGGGAAAAAAAATATCTGGTCTTTCAGGCCCCTGATGGGTTCTGCGCCGGAGCCGGCATGAACTCCATCATTTCAGGTGGAAGTCCCTCTCCGGTCTGGTTGGAAAATTCTTCAGTCCCCCGTGTCCTTACGAAGACGTCGAAGTTCATGGAGCCGACCTTCCCGTCACGGAGGAGGTACCAGTCCAGGTACCGGTCCCTCTGGTCGTACTCTGAGAACCAGTAATCGAGCTTATACCTCCGTTTTTCGTATCCGGAGAGTGCTTCATAGGAGTCCTCGTCGTGGGTTATGACCAGGTCCGCGTCCTGTTCGTATATCGTCTGTTCGTCGGTAATCTGACCATAGAAGACCATTTTATCCCATCTGTCCCCGCGATAGTACCATGGGAGCGGCCAGTAGTTCTTGGAGGCGATGACAACCGTATCTGATGCATCGATCAGGTCCATGACCATTCTCATGTCCTCTGAGTTCTGGACCTGGACGATGGGGTCGCTGATGTCCACCGGTACAAAGGCGACATGCCAGACCATGCCGGCGAGGAAGATCACGGCAACTGCCGAGTAGATAACCTTCCATGTATTCATACGGTAGACGGCGACGAAGATCAGCGGGAGCAGCTGGTGGATCAGGAGCCAGGGTACCTTTTCACCAATGTACCCATAGACAGCCATCGAGAGGACCATCCACCAGAGACAGAACTGCATGAAGAGCTCAGGCCTGTCGATCGATGTCTGGATAGGTTTTATCTCCGTAACAGGGTCCTCAACAGGAGAATTATCTCCGGCAGGCCCGCTTTTCCTGAACCTGGCAGCAAGGCTGCCGGTCAGCTCCCGTACTTTGGCGTTGCGGTACAGGAACTCACCGGTGCCGAAAAGGGCGAGGGCAAAGATAGGGATCTCGTAGATGAGGAGGAGCAGGATGTAGAAGAACCACGGACCGCAGAGCCTGCACTCCTCGTGCATCGAGGTCCAGTGGGTGATGGCACGCTGACCCGCATCAGACACGACCTCAGGGTGCGTCCCAAGAGAGGAGTAGAAGAAAAATATGACGGCTATTGCTACTATCGCTCCTGCGAGGACGTCCCGTTTCCAGGTCGGTGGAAGGATAATCCTCTTTTTCCAGACCATCCATATGAAGAACAGGCCAAAGATGACGAGCAGGATCGGCATGTCCTCCTTGCAGCTCATGCCACAGCCGATTGCCAGCCCGGCAACCAGGGCATAGATTATGTTGCGCCTTTCTATCCAGGCGAGGACTGCAACGACGAGCAGCAGGGTGAAAAAGATCTGGAAGATATCGTGACGCAGGAACCTCGAGAAATAGACCATGTCCGGTGACAGGGCGATAAACAAGGCTGCTACGAGGGCTGCTTTTCCGTCCAGGTATTTCAGCCGGTAGATGGCATAGACGAGCGGGACAAGCAGCGACCCGAAGAGTGCGGGAAGCACCC
>CASGHA010000167.1 GCA_949319355.1 uncultured Methanospirillaceae archaeon
CAAAAACAAGCAATTATGACCTCGACCTGCTCACAGGGGATGCGGAGCAGCTCCCGTTTGGCAACGGATCCTTTGACG
The DNA here is from genome assembly GCA_949319355.1 of uncultured Methanospirillaceae archaeon. Lineage (GTDB taxonomy): Archaea > Halobacteriota > Methanomicrobia > Methanomicrobiales > Methanospirillaceae > KLAP105. Next base: position 79 of record CASGHA010000167.1, read on the forward strand.
TGGTTGTCACCCGTCACCTCCTCTGGACCCTTCCTCATCCTGAGACCGCATTAAAGGACTGGCACCGTGTTCTAAAACCAGGTGGCCGGGTCCTCATCATCGACGGGATATGGGACGATAAAAGCCTTCTTTCATGGCTGAAAATACGGGTCAGTTCAGGAATGGCCCGGATATTCGAGCCGGATAACACCCACCACCGCTCCTATGGACCTGATATACGCAGCCGTCTTCCCTATGGCGGAGGTGTCCCTGAAGAAATCACGCTGAAATATCTCGAGGAGGCAGGGTTTGTCCATATCCAGACCCGCGACCTGATGTATATCCGTGGACTCTACAGGCCTGAGCTCCCCTGGTACAAAAAGCTCAACCAGGGGAGAAGTTACTACATTATCGCTTCGATGAAAAAGGAATAAAACCATTGCAGGGAAAGCGACGGCTCTCAAGGCATTTTTACCAGTATCAGACCCAGAGTAGGGAGAACTTATGTTCTCAAAGAAGGGATGGGGAGAAGTTTTCTCAATTTTTCCCCAAACCCTCCGACCAGAACCTATCACAAATCAGTTAGAGCTACATGCCGCATCATACACCCATGCCTGTTCTCCAGGAGCCCCCGGATGACCCCGCTGATGACGAGCTCACCCCTGCCGAATGGCGCAGGGTCAGAAAGGCCATGAAGGAATACCAGGAAGGGAAATACTTAACAGACGAAGAAGTCCGGAAGAACCTCGGGCTTTGAATGTACATCCTGCACTTTTTAAGAGACGCCAATAAATTCCTTGTCGCTACTCCTAAGCCACAGGCGGAGCGGATTGATAACCGCCTCCTCTTACCCACCTTTTCCTCAAACCCTCCGACCAGAACCTATCACAAATCAGTTAGAGCTACATGCCGCATCATTCACCCATGCCTGTTCTTCAGGAGCCCCCGGATGACCCCGCTGATGACGAGCTCACCCCTGCCGGATGGCACAGTGTCAGGAAGGCCATGAAGGAATACCAGGAAGGGAACTATCTTTCTGAAGAAGAAGTTATGGCCAAATACGGCATTTAATGACTCTTCTCGTTCAAGGCTCCCGGTTTACCTGGCTTTTAAAAATCCATGCCGTGAAAAAGCTTTGACGGTAACCTACCCGGATATGACAGGAAGCTTGCTCATCTAAACGGTGATCTCCATGACCCGGGCACGCTGAGTCTGTTGTGCCCGTTCATTGAGAACGGCTAGGCATCCATGAATGGCCTCCCTGATATTGACGAGGGCTTCCTCTATGGACTCACCCTTGGAGTGACACCCCGGAAGGGCAGGACAACTGACAATAAAACCGCCATCTTCGGTGTCTTCTTCGATGACGACTTTCAGATTCATACGATAATAATGAGGGTTTGAGACGTAATAGGTTCTGGATAGGAGAAACCTGGCGATTCGCATATGAGGGGGCGTAGTGATAGTACCATGCGAAAACGCGGAGGGTAATCATCCCGCTCATACGCTCTTCTTTTATTTCATATCCACAGAACACCCGCATCGCCCATTGACCTGGGCTCACCTGGGAAAAGTTGTTCAACATAACTACTTAAATTGAAAAGAAAATGGTTTCATATCATTGACGAAAAGAAGGAGGAGAAATATCATGAGATCATCAGGTTTTATTGCTATACTTGTTCTGGTGGTTATTGCATCGCTCTGCGGATGTGCTTTGGCGGGAACAAAACTCCAGTCGTACAGCGACTCCCGGTTCAGCCTGCAGTACCCGTCCGGGTGGATCATCGTCCCTGATACCAGTAACGCAGCTTTGTACAAGGTGAACATCCATTCCCCGGATAATGCCACTGCGATTGCACTGTATGGTGGCAATAAAGAGTTTTCAGGGTCCCTCGGAAACCTGGTGGGCGATGTCCTCGAAAACCTGAAGGCAAAATCCAACTTCAAACTCATCTCAAGGGAAAATATTACTTTGAAGGGTAATAAAGCGGTAAAACTCATTTACACCTGGACGACTCCCGATGGTACGGCCCAAAAGACCCAGGGCATCATTTCAGTCATCAACAAACGGACCTATACCCTGTACGGCAGCACCGCTCCAGCCAAATTTGAGGCAGGCAAGACCGTGATCAACCAGATCGTCACCTCCATCAGGATCAAGCCAAACCCTGCATCAACGGTAAAAACGCCTACACCAACCGTAACAACGAAAGCACCAACTCCTACATCAACCGGAACGCTCAAAAAGGCAACCCCTGCGCCAACAGGAACGACGAAAAAGGCGACTGCTACCCCGACCCGTACATAAAAACGGCACAGAGAGACTTCTGGTTCACTTCGGACGATATCATGGTAGACATGAATGTGGCCCGGGCTGGACCAGGGCCGGGTTTGAAATGGCTGACAAACGGAGCAGTATTCCATTATCCTATCCATGTAGAGGTTGAGGAAAACACCTGTCCGTTCGTATACCCATGATTTCATCCGCGATGGTTGCAACCCGGCAAAACCTGACCCGTCAGTGAATGAAAAATGAGAGTCCTCAAGTCAGTCCAGTCGAAGGTATGTGTAGACGGCTCCGTCATGAAGGAGTACCTCCTTGACGGTCCGGTTTCCGAAGAGTTCCTGGAATACCTCGGCCAGTTCGGGACGCTCAAGTACCTCTCGCACATGGAGCTCCCTTTCTTCACCTTCGAAAAGGAGCACTTCATCTCGGTGAAAGGGTTCATTGGTGACCGCTCCGTCGAGGTCAGGTACCGGAAGGAGTTCTACGACCTGGTCTCCGACTACTTTCACCTCCTCCTGTTCTACGAACGCAAGGGAAAGGACGGGCTTGAAAAAATGAAGGGGATCGAGGAGTCCATCAGGAAGAAGATGGCGGTACGGCTCGGCCAGCCAGAAGCCAGCGGTCCATGAACCCCGGGAAATCCGTCTTCGACCAGCACTCCGCCGGGTACGACCGCTGGTTCGATGACAACCCCAACACGTATGCCTGCCAGGTCAGGATGCTCCGGAGAACCGTCGGGACGACCGGGACCGGGCTCGAGGTCGGTGTCGGGTCAGGGAGGTTTGCCGTACCCCTCGGGATCCGGTACGGTATCGACCCGTCTGAAAACCTCGTCGCCATGGCCCGGGGCAGGGGTATCGAGGTCGTGATCGGCCGGGGAGAATACCTGCCGTTCCGGAATGACCAGTTCGACACCGTCCTCCTCATGACCGTCATCTGCTTCCTCCCCGATATCCCGGCGGTATTCGCCGAAGCCTTCCGGGTACTCAGGCCACAAGGCCGCATCACCGTCGGCTTCATCGAACGCGACGGTGAAATCGCACAAAAGTACATCAACGACCCGTCTAAGGGGACGTTCCTCAGATTCGCCCGGTTCAGGTCCGTCAAGGAAGTATCCGCAGACCTCCAGACGTCGGGCTTTCGTGAGACAGGAACCCCGGTACGGGAAAATGGCTTTTGCGTGATGACTGGCCTGAAAGAGTGACCTTGCATCTTTTTCGGGCGGGAATGGAAGGGCACCCTGACGGGCCACCCAGGACATGAAGGCAGGGATCCCTCCCGGGAGACCGTTCCCTTTCACCGGGGTGCAGCGATACCTCACCCCTATATTCCTAGAGGAATAACAATTCCCGGATGGCAGCCTTCGACCCCTCGGTCACCGGGATATTCATCTTCGGGCTGATCGCAGGGGTCTGTCCGTGCAACAGCGTCCTGTGCCTCGGCCTCATCGGGTACCTGACGAGCGGCAACACCCGGCTGTCCCTCCCTGAGATCCTGAAACTGTCAGTGGCCTTCTGCACCGGGACGGTCCTCGTCCTGCTCCCGCTCGGCGTGATAGCCGGCCTTGTCGGGCAATACATCCTTTTCCTCAACGAAACCGTCGCCTGGGCCATCGGCGGGGTCATCATGATCGCAATGGGCCTCCAGCTCCTCCACCTGTACAAGCCACCGATCCGGAGCATCTTCAACCGTTTCAGGGGGAAGCAGTCCTACACGGTGACCGGTTCATTCCTCCTCGGCCTCTCCTTCGGGGCGATCACCATCGGGAGGGGGGCCCCGATGCTCCTCGTCGTCCTGGCCTGGATCGCCCTGTACCAGACCGCCGTCCAGGGCTTTTTCACGGTCCTTATCTATGCCATTGGCCTCTCGGTCCCCCTTATCATTTTAAGCTCGGTGGGAGGTGCCATCGGGAAAAAGGTCAGGGAGTATGCAAAGGAAAGCGGGGAACTGTTTGACAGGATTATCGGCATCGGTATCATCATCATCGGCATCTACTTCCTCTACCTGGCATTCCGGTGACTGCCCCCCTCTCCATAACCAACCTGGAAATGTCCGGGCACCATGCGGGGTTTTATCAGCCCCATGTGCCGATATGATGTCAGGCCATGGCAGACGGCACGTACAAACGGGCCCTCGGGCAGATTGAACTGGTCAGCCTCGGGATAGGCGGGACCATCGGCTCAGGGATATTCGTCGTGCCCGGGATAGCAGCGGGCATCATGGGGCCGGCATCGCTCATCGCCTGGGTAATCGTCGCGATATCCGCCACCCTCGTCATGGTGTCCCTTGCCTGGGCCTCGTCACGGCTCGGCAGGGGAGGCACGTTTTTTGCGATCTACCGCTCGGTCTTTGGCAGGGAGGCCTCGACCGTCCTGGTGGTACTGTACCTGGTCTCGTGCGTGCTCGGAGTGGCCACGATCGCTGCCGGTATCGGCCAGTACCTGTCCTATTTCGGGATAGCCCACCTCATCGTCATCGAGGTCGCCATCGTCGCGGTGTTCTGCTGCATCAACCTGATGGGGGTCTCGGCATCGGGCTTCATCGAAAATATCCTGACAGTCTTAAAGATCCTGCCGCTTGTCATCATCATCCTCGTCCTCGTCCCGTTCATCCGGCCGGAGAACCTTGCTCCCACCGTGCCGTTCACGTTCATGGGACTTTTTGCAACAATCATCATCGTATACTGGCCTTTTACCGGTTTTGAAATCAGCGCGATACCCGTCGATGAGATGCGTGACCCGACTTCCGCGGCACGCTCGCTCGTGATCGTTATGGCCACGGTTACCGCGGTATACCTCCTCCTGAACCTGGCCCTGATCGGGTCTGCGGGTAGTCCGGCCCTTGCCGGTTCCCAGGCGCCGGTCGCCACGGCCATTGGCTTCCATTTACCCTACGCCGGGTACCTCGTCGCACTCGTCGGGATTTTTGCCATGCTCTCAGCCATGAACGCCTACCTGGTCGCGTCCTCGAGGGTCCTCCACACCCTGGCCTGCGAGTTCTCCATCAGGGATCTCAGCCGCCTCACCAGGAATGGGACACCGGGAGTCGCCCTGGTGACCTGCTGCGTCGCAACCGTAGCGATGCTCTTTTTCTCGAACTCGTTCAGCACCCTCGCCGTCCTCACGGTCGTCGCGACGCTCGTCCCCTACATCTTCTTCTGCGCAGGTGCATTCCTGATGTTTCATGAGGCCCGGCGCAGAATTGTCTCAGGCATCGGTGCCGGGATGTCCGCCGCCATCCTCGTGCTGTTCTTTTTATTCCACTAACATTGCAGATCGTTTGCCTCCTGATCCGTATCCCAGGTCTCCCCTGTCCTGTACCTCGCAAAGGTCAGAGGCGGCCTGGACTTCCTGCGGACATCAAACGGTCATAAGGAAAAGACAGGTGTTCAGGTTGTCAGATGAAAAGAGGAGGGCCGGGCCTGTCTTCCCGGGATGGTCCGTCAGACAAGGATGTACTGGTAGCCTTCCGCCTGGGGGTCGCCAAGGAGTTTTAAGGAATCGCGGTCATGGAGGATGCCAGCCGCCACCTCGAGGTCGTTCGTAGCGACCTGCTCGTCGAACTTTTCCGTGTATTTCGCACGTCCGGCATCATACGCCTCCTTAAAGGTCTTCCCTTCAAGGAGGGCAAAGTTCGCTGCATTTGCTGCCTCCATGAAGATTGCGAGGTGGGATGCCTCGACCGTCATGGTCGCATCATACCCGAGATAGGCCCGGACCGAGGAGGCGATGGCCATCGGGCCGAGGCCCTGCACGCTGTCGCACGAAACGGTGCTGACCGCCATTCCCGAGAGGAGGTTGACGTTTTTCGGGTCAATCGATGACTCATGCCAGTCGTTATATACCCCGAACAGGGTGAACACACTCCCATGGTCATAGTGGATGACGAGGTCAGGCTTAAAGTCCTTCAGCGCCGCTTCGACACCATACCTGCCCGTATCGTTTCCCGTCAGCTCCTTCACGTCCCAGCCGAGAGCAACCGCCTTCACCCTTACCTGGTCCGATGCCGGGAAGGAGAACTGGACCGTGAAGTCATCCCCCTGCTTGAGGGGCCTGATGAGGAGCAGTTTTTTCGATTTTTTCAGGAAATGAAGCGTGAGTACCTTCTTCGAGATATATTTCCGGATATCAGCGAGTTTCAGGACTTCAGGCATGGTATTTCCTCTTTGCCATCTCCATCCGCACGTTCTGGACCATTTTGGTGAACATCCGGCCCGCTTCAGTGTCGTTTTCAACTTCCTTCACAAGTTCTGCCGGGGAATAGGTCTTCGACCCCATGATGAAGGTCCGCTGAGCCCTCCTTTCCGGGGAGAGGCTGTCAAACCACTCCTTTACATCGGCAAGCGCCAGTTCCCGCAACAGGTCTTCATCCGATTTTTTCCGCTCTTCGTACCGCGTGTTGGTCATGAAGATATGCCTCTTTTTACAGTTGTAGCAAATCCGTTCTCCCTGAATAATGCCCTTCCTGTCCCGGTAAGGGGGTATCCACACCAGCCGGTGAAATGACCCGGCCAGAAGGACCACTGAGACCAGGCCTCACAATCCCGTGAATTCTATGGCAATGGAAAGATATCAGCCTGGGAGAATGTCCCGCCGGCGCGATCTTCCGTCAGGAAACGCGGACCGGCGCCAATACCCCTGAAAACCGCATGAACGGCGCCGTGAGGGGAATACTATTATCCGGTCGCGGTGGCAACTGATATGAACGTTGGGCGTGTGGCCTAGTCTGGATAGGGCGGCAGCCTCCTAAGCTGTAGGTCGGGGGTTCAAATCCCCTCACGCCCGTTGTTGTTTTCCATGAACCCGGGAATTCCGCCGGGAAAAAGAGCGGTCCGATGCATCCCCTCGTCACCCTGATACGCCCGGCCAACGCGGTTGTAAGCGGCCTTTCTGCAGCGCTTGGGTATCTCGTCGCGACCGGCACCCTCGTCCCCGGGACCCTGCTCCTCGTGCTTGCCGTCTTCTCGATCACCGGGGCGGGAAACGCCATCAACGACTATTACGACCGCGGGATCGACGCTGTCAACCGCCCGGACCGTCCCATTCCGTCCGGGAAGGTCAGCCCGCAGACCGCTCTCCGTTTCGCCGTCCTGCTCTTCCTCATCGGCCTCGCCTGCACCGTCTTTACCAACACCCTCTGCATGGCAATCGCCGTCTTCAACTCGCTCCTCCTTGCCGCGTACTCGGCATGGCTGAAACGGGGGCCGGTTCTGGGAAACCTGTCGGTCGCCTTCCTGTCAGGGAGCATCTTTCTGTTCGGCGGGGCTTATGCCGGCCTTGAAGGGCTCGTCTTGAACCTGCCGCTGGCCCTCATCAGCTTCTGTGCGATGGTCGCCCGGGAACTGGTCAAGGACGCCGAAGACATCCCCGGAGACCAGGCCGCGGGAGCCGACACGCTCGCCATCAGGATCGGGGTCAGAAAAACGGCGGTCATCGCCTTTCTGGCGGTCTGCCTCGCCATTGTCGCGAGCTTCATCCCGGCGGAGCGTTTCGGTCTCTTCTACCTCGCCGGGATCATACCCGTGGACATCATCATCCTCGCGGCTGCGGCCCGGGGGCTCGGCTGCAGGACGCCTGAGTGCATGAAGCAGTCAAAGTCTTCGACGCTCCTCAAGGCAGGGATGTTCCTGTCCCTCGTCGTGTTCACGCTCTCGGCGCTTATTTTGTGAGGTATGTGCCCACGTCGGCCGGGAGAAGGGCCGGGTCGACCCCGAGGACCGCGATCT
>CASGHA010000168.1 GCA_949319355.1 uncultured Methanospirillaceae archaeon
GGTTTCGAGACAGGGGTCGGACCGGCCGTGTCCACCTACGGGGGACTTGCGGTGATGGGTGACGCACTCACCCTTGCCTACAACCACCCGTTCGCAGAGGGTGCCCAGGTCCATATTATCATCCCGCCGACCCCCGAGTCCTCGGCCGGGGACCAGGAGTTCAACCTGCTGATGAACCGTGCAAGGACGCTCGATTACCGGGACCGCGAGCTCAAGGCATACCTCGCTCTGATGGACCTCATCCCGGCAGTTGAGGCCGGAGACCTCAGGCGTGCCGGAGACATCATCTGGGAGATGGACTTCAGGGGATCGAAGCGGGCTGAGGTCGAGCACCACAGCTTCGACATCTACACCTACATGAGCGCCATCAGGAGCGCCGGGTTCGAGTTTGTGGGAATGTCGTCGGTGGGGCCGTCGATCGCGGTTATCACCACGAGGCCGAAGGAGGACCTGGAGCCGGTCCTTGCGAAGATGGGGATCACCCGGATGATCACGACCCAGGTGGACAATACCGGGCTCGTGGTCACCCACGACCAGTAACTATTTTTTAAAAGGGTACCGAAGGAGGAAGACCTTACAGGGACGCTAGTCCTTGCCGTTCTTCCTCGCATCGGCCATCTGGACATAAACTGTCCGGATGATGCCGTACGCGACCCCGATGGCACTGAACACCGCGAGGCCAAGGACAAGGTAGATCACCAGGTCGAAGTTTTCCTGCACAACCGGAATGGTACCGATGAAGTACCCGGCAAGGACGAAGCACACGGTCCAGAGAAACGCTCCGACGATGTTGTACATGAGAAACGTCCGGTACTGCATCGTACCCACACCGGCGAGAAACGGGGCGATCGAGCGGACATAGGGGATGAACCGTGCTATAACAATGGTGAGACCGCCGTACCGGTCATAAAACCGGTATGTCTTCTCGATATGTTCCTTTTTGATGAGGTGCTGGCGGGGGTTATCGATGAGTTTTTTCCCAAGGTACTGGCCAATCGTGTAGTTGAGGGAGTCTCCGATGATCGCCGCGAGGCCAAGGAGGAGGATGAGGAGGTACACGTCCATGAACCCGTTCGCTGCGGAGGTCCCGGCAACAAACAAAAGGGAATCTCCCGGGAGAAATGGCATGAAAACCAGTCCTGTCTCGAGCATGATGATCAGGAACAGGATCCCGTATGTGACGGCACCGTACTGGCTGACGATAAGAGGAAGATTCTGGTCGATATTGAGCAGAAATTCAAGGATCCCGGGGATCATATGTCAGTTTATATTAAACCGGGCACTATATCAACCTCCTCAGGTCTGCCGCAACGATCCCTTTCTGATGGTTATTTGAGGGTATCGTGAGGATAGAATAGGGACAGATCCCCCTTCCCGGTCCCAGGGAAACAGGGGACGTTGCAGACAACGTTCCGGTGGATGGACCCATGCACGAATATGGAATCGCATATGACCTCTGCACGACCGCACGAAAGGCAGCCGTCGACAACCAGGCACGGCGCGTCACCCGGGTCTCGGTGGAGATCGGTGAGATGGCGATGGTGAACCCCGAGCAGCTGGAGTTCCTCTTCAACGTCATCTGTGATGACGACCCGCTCCTCTAGGGGGCCCGGCTTGTAAGCGAGGTCGTCGTACCCCATACGCGCTGTTCCTGCGGCTACGAGGGGCCGGAACGGTTTGTCTGCCCACGGTGCGGTGCACTTCCCGAGATCGTGCGTGGGCGGGAGATCTTTGTCCGGAACGTGGAGATCGAGGTGGACGATTCGTGAAGGTCTCAATGATGCATGGTGCAGGCGGGGAGGTCATGGCCGAGCTCCTCGCAGTCCTCACCAGGATGGAACATACGAATGCCGGCGGGATCGGGCTCGAGGCCATGGACGATGGCGCGGTTATCCCGGTGAACGGGACAAACATCGTCTTCACGACCGATTCCCATATCGTCCGACCGGTCTTCTTCCCTGGTGGCGACATCGGCAGGATCGCGGTTTCGGGTACGGTGAACGACCTGGCTATGATGGGCGGACGACCGGTCGCCCTCTCCTGCGGGATGATCATCGAGGAAGGCTATGATGTCGCCGACCTCGAACGGATCGTGCGGTCCATGGATGAGGCGCTCGGCGAGGTCGGTGCCTCCCTCGTAACCGGTGATACCAAGGTCATGGAACGGGGTGCCCTCGACGGCATCGCGATCAACACGGCAGGGATCGGTATTGCCGACAAGGTCGTCCGGGACAACGGCCTTTGTCCCGGTGACCGGATCATCGTCTCTGGCACCCTAGGCGACCACGGGTTTGCTATCCTGGCCCAGCGTGAGGGCTTCGACCTCGGGGAGCAGATCCGGTCGGACGTAGCCCCGCTCTGGGGACTGGTCGAGCGGGCGCTTGCGGCAGGTGACATCCATGCCATGAAGGACCCGACCCGCGGCGGCTTTGCAAGCGCCATCAACGAGATGGCAAAGAAGAGCGGCGTTATGGTCAGGATATCGGAAAGTGCGCTCCCCGTCAGGAAGAGCGTGAGAAGCGCCGCCCTCATGCTCGGCATCGACCCTCTCGAAGTCGCAAACGAGGGCAAGGTCGTGATGGGTGTCCCGGAGACCTGCTGCGATGCCGTGCTGGCTGCGATCAGGTCACATCCCTACGGGGCGGACGCCGCGGTTGTCGGCATGGTCACGGAGGGTTCAGGCGTTATCATGGAGACCGACGCAGGTGGCGAGCGGTTCATCGAGCCCCCTGCAGGCGACCCGGTCCCGAGGGTGTGCTAAACGGACGAATACCAGGGGCAGGGTCTCGCATCCGGATGGACCCGTATCAATAATCTCTTTTCAGAAGAGACGGGAGGACCCGTTTCAACAGCCATCCCGGTTCCGGATATTCAGTGAGTGAGCTTTCCTTACGGTCAGAGACCTTTCTTGGGGCAAATCCCCCTGATAGGCGCCTTTCTCTCGCGGAGGTAGGTCGCCAGCTGGAAGAGTGCCTCCTGCTCCCTGTGGCCTCCGCACTTCCGGACGACCGCCGCATGGTGGAGTATCAGGTCACGGAGCTGCGGGTTGTGGGTGACAATATACCGCGTCGCATGGACCGTCATCTCGATGATCCCGGAAAAACCACGGTTCACAGGCTCGACCGCGTTTTTGAGGACCTGTTCTGATACCGGTTCAAGTCTGACAGAAAGGGTCTGCGCCGTCTCCTGTTCGATGACGGCAGTGAACGCAACCCAGGCGTCACATTCCTTCAGGCGGCTCACCTGGACCGCCCCGGCCTGTTCCGTGACGAATGCATCGGCTGGCAGGTCTTCAAAGGCGGTGATGACGTATAGAAGCGGGTCACGGGTCAGGTTGGCCACGACCCAGCCGCAGGAGCGGATGTTCCCGGCGGTGTGGCTCCCCTTGTAGAGGACGATGTGATACCCGCCGTCACGGTGAATGATCCCTATTGGCGCGGCATTTCCCGGTGTT
>CASGHA010000169.1 GCA_949319355.1 uncultured Methanospirillaceae archaeon
ATCCTGAGGTCAGGAACGAGTGGGTGATTGAACAGTTCCTTCATTATATCGTTGGTAATGACCTCCGGACCGGTCTCCGGGGGTGACCAGCAACCTATTATCCCTCTGATATGAGACACCACTTTACGTCTGGATGGAGGGCAGTCCGGAATTTTCTTATCAGGTGTACCAGAGGGTGTCAAGGAGTCCCGATATGAATCCTTTCAAGGGCAATAAGCCGGTATGGCGATTTGCGGCCTTTATCATCGCCTTGTGCATGGTGTTTCCACCTGCCATTGTTACAGCCGCTTCCAGTGATAGTGAAACCACATCACTACAGGGCATTGGGTCCAGGCAGGTGTCACCTGTGATCCCGGGAAGCGCATCAGGTTTCCGGGCGGAAGGTACGTCGGCTGGTCCGTCTGGAAGTGGAGAACGACAGGGAGAAACGGTATTTTCTGGCACAGTGGTAACCTCCCGGTTCAGCACGCTGTATACCGTAAAGGGGCGTCTGCTGGACAAGTCCGGTGTACCGGTATCGGGTGCTGTTGTCATCCTGACGACAGCGACCTTTCGGGGCATCTACCCGCCCGGGGCAAACCAGATGACAACGGGCCCGAATGGTGTATTCAGTGTGGCAGGTGCTGTGTATCCGGGAAAGACCGTTCTCAGGACATTTGTCATGCCTGACGGCAGGAAGTCCGTGCAGGTCGATTTTCCCGTGAACCTTCCCATGACTCTCCCTGGGATGAGGACACGGGTAATCGACCTCTATGACCTCTCTCTCCCCTTCGATGTCGTGCAACAGGGTGGAGCAACACCGACCCTGACCAAGACCCCGACTAAGACACCGACGAAGAAAGTGACGGTGACCAAGACACCCACGAAAACACCGACCAAGAAGGTGACAGCGACAAAGACACCGACGAAGACACCTACCCCGGTTGCCCTGATGAGGCCGGACCTTGTCGTAAGTCAGGTGAACGGTCCGGTTTCGGCCTCTCCCGGTGAGACTATCACGGTTTCCGCACTTGTTTCTAATACCGGAACCGCCGATTCACCCCAGCCTGATGTGAAGTTCAGCCTCGGGAGCACTCTGGACAGTTCAGTTGTTTATCTTCTCGGGATGACGGAACTCCCACAAGGCCTGGAAACAGGTGGATCTGTTCCGGTCAGCCGTTCCTTCACGATTCCCTGGACCCTGCCGAAGGGCCGGTACTACATTCTTTGCAAGGTCGATCCTGTGAATACCCTCCCTGAACTAAACGAGGAGAACAATACAGGCAGTTCCATACCCCTCTCTATGTCAGTCCCCGGAGAGCCCGCCCCCCTCCCCGACCTCGTGGTTGGCCAGGTTTCAGGTCCTGCACAGGCCCGGCCTGGTGAACCGGTTACGGTTACAGCACAGGTCGGCAATTACGGGCATGCTGATACCGGTCCCGTGGAACTTGCATACGGGCTTGTCAATGCCCAGGACCAGAGTCGCACCTGGCTTCTCGGGACTACCAGGACCACGTCCGGAATGGTGGCAGGGGTCATGGGCACGGCGACCCGTTCCTTCACCATACCCGGTTCAGTCCCTCCCGGCACCTATTACTATGCCTGCTGGGCAGACCTTCCGGGCCTTGTTGCGGAAGAGAATGAACAGAACAATGCCGGCAGTTCTGCACCATCAACCCTGTCATTGTCCCCGGTCCAGACCCCGACACCGGCCCCCGGGCCTGACCTCTTTGCCGGTACGGTCGCCGGGAATCCTTCAGCCCGCCCGGGTGACCCGGTCACGGTGTCCCTCTGGCTTGGGAACAGGGGAAACGTTGACGCACCTGGTGCAGACCTGCGATTTGAGCTGGTGAACACGGAGAACAGTGGACAGGTAACGCTGCTCGGGACATCGACAACCACGGGACCCGTTGTTGCCGGGACATCCGGTTTCCAGAACAGGACCTTCGTCATACCCGGGCCCATCGCCACCGGGACCTATTATTATGAGTGCAGGATCGACCCGGCAAATACGATTCCTGAGTCTGACGAACAGAACAATTCGGGTTCGTCAAGGCCTGCCACGCTCGTCGTCGGCCCGCCTCTTCCGGACCTGTACGTCGGGACCGTGACCGGGAGTTCGCAGGCGGACGCGGGTGACCCCGTCACCTTCAACGCTCCGATTGGGAATTCCGGACAGGGGTTAAGTCCGCCTTCCCAACTCTCCTTCGGACTTGTCGATACGGGCGACAGCAGCAGGACCTGGCAGATCGGCAGTTCAATGACTGACACCGGCCTTGCAGCAGGGACAACAGGGACAGCAGCACGGACCTATACGCTTCCTCCCGGAATACCCTCCGGCGCATATCACCTGGCCTGCTGGATCGACCTAGCGAACCTTATCCCGGAGTCTGATGAAACCAACAACCTCGGGTTATCAGCGCCGGTGAACATCACGGTGGGCCTGCTGGCAACACCAACACCAACACCCACTCCCACTACCACTCCGAGCCCCACTCCTACATCAACCGCAACGCCTGCCCCGACACCCTCGCCCCTTCCTGATCTGAGTGTGACCCTGCCTGACGCCCCGCCGGCACTGGTATCGCCTGGCAGCAGCTTCGAAGTGCGTGTCCTGGTTTCGAACGCCGGTCTCGCAGGTTCCCCGTTATCAGGGCTTTCCCTTGCAATGCAGGGTGTAGAAAACAGCACGAACATCCTGGCCCTGTTCAACGGAACCGTCCCGCCCCAGGACCCCGGGTCTTCCTTCGGGATGAACCAGACGGTGACCGTGCCCGTCGCAGCTCCGGCAGGATCATATTACCTCCATGCGGTTATCGACCCTGAACACCTTATTCCTGAATCTGATGAAATGAACAACGAGGCCGGCTCGGAACCACTGCCCATGGTCGTGTCCGTATGATGTTGAAAGGGGAGCGGCCCGCACCCCGGGCATTTCTCTTTTAAAAGCACCATAATGAAACAAACGTCGGCGATCGCGTGATGGTCAATTCTCACGCATCCGATAATCCTTTTTTTGAGATGGACTGAACCAAGGTTTATCGGGGTTCCGGGAAGACCTGAAGCTATGTACTTCAGAAAAAGTCTCATAGCCGTTCTATACGCCCTGTGTGCCCTCCTGGCAGTTTTTACTGTCAGTGCCACGGGGTTTGATCAGGCCCCGCATGTAAAGGTGGTAAACGGTTTTTTCTACCCTGAACTAAACGAAACCCAGACCGGCAGTACGAACGCCACCGAGCGCTCCGTGGCGAATACCACGTCCAATGCTTCATTTTCTGCGGAGGTCACCCAGAGTACTGGAACCGGTGGAAACAACACAATGACAGCCGTGGTTGTGAGCCCGGCAACCACACCCCTGGTAACGCCCTCAACGGTCAGCAACGCAACCCCGGAGAGCACTCCCTCCCCCGTCAGCACCCCTGTCATCCAGGGAAACACCTCCGTCCAGACCGGCCAGAACACAACTGTGATCCCGACTCCTGTGCCAGAACTGACTCCAATAAGCACACCCACGGTGATTCAGACTGAGCAGGGACCCCTGCAGGAAGCCTCTGTTCCTGAAGGCGGGGAGACCGGCGGTACGAGTAGTATCCCTGATCCGACGTATGACACCAGCGATGGACCAGCTCCTTCGGATACCTTGGCTGCGGGTGATGACCTGACCATCCGGCTGTCGGGCGAATTCCCGTTCAGTGCTGAAGGGCTCTCGGAATTTGCACGGATGAAGGCATTTCCACCCCTTGAACTCATCGAACGCCTTATCGGTGCTTCACTTGGGACCAGCATTCAGGATACGGCGTCCGGGTACAATACCTTCATCGAAGAAGCGAATGTCATACCAGCGAATGAAACTGCATCCCTTGTCTGAACATATGGAATGTCAGTCCCTCAGACTTTGGGGGTTGAAAAACAATTTTTGCTGAAACGGGGGTCACCCGTTTTTCGGCCATTCCTTTTCGAGTAACTCTCCCACTTCAGCGGCATCCCTTGGGCCGACCAGGACCTTCCAGCCCGTTGACTCCTCGATCCGCCCTGAAAGAGGGGCGGCATAACCCGGGATGATCAGGGTCTTGTGGTCCACCTCTGAAGAGAGGCCTGTCTTTGCAATCCAGTCCCTTACGAGGGATTCATTGAACTTGCCTGCCGCCACGGCGGTAAGGACCGAGAGACCCTCAGTATCCACGATCAGGAGGAAACAGGGGACCCGGGTCGCCTCCAGGTATCCCTGGAGAGTGAAGTAGGTGAGCGAAAAGTTTACCGTGATGAATACCGGGGCGTCACGTCCGGGGTTACCGACCCGGTACAGTCCCGGGGTGATCTGGATCGGTTTCTGGGGGTCGGTAAAGATGTTCTGCCTGAGGACAAGCTCCGCAGTCCTGTCAGGGAGCGACAACGGCTCGACGACGATGACAGAGCCGAATTTCGCCGTCATTGCGATAAGGGCCGTCTGCTGCGTGCCACCACCTGTCGCATCGCAGTAAACCGGGTAACCGAGTTCGGGGGCCACCCTGGAGATCGCGAGTTTCCTGACCAGGGTCGAATCCCTTAAAAATTCTCCAGGCGTATCACGGCTCAAATCGAGGAAGAGTTTATCGGCACCTGCCGCAACGCAGGACCTGGTCAGCTCCCCGAGAGCATCAACTGATGGCGCCTTCACCACGACCGGACTGCCGAATTTTTTTGCAAGGGCACAGACCGCCTCGTAGTTGTCCGGTGTCGCAGCATGGATCAGGGGCCTGAAGGAACCACAGACCCCGAGGCCTGCTTCAAGGGCCGCGGGATTCCCGGCAATCAGGACCTCCGGGAGGTGAGCCGCAGATTCGACGGCTGATACCGCTTTTGCGAAGGTTTCAATAGACCCCGAATCGTTTTTTATGGCAACCCCATCGACCCGGAGGTCCATACCGATCCTGGTGAAACGCATGTCCTTAACCTCCCTGCAGACTGATACAATCCGGTCTTCCTGCCACTGGTCGGAGATGAGGTACATGATTCCAGGCTGGTGATAGAAGGTCTTCTCATGACGGTAAAACACGAACTCCTCGCCACATGTTACCCTTCTCTCGCCAACGCCTACCCTGGCCCTCTGGATGGGAGGTCGTGTCGAGGCGCCGAGCACCTGCCGTGCACTCTCGTCGAGGTACGGGCACAGGTCAACATCTGCCTTTCCCTGTGCAAGTTTCATGGCAAAGGTCAGGCAGGTCGGGTCCCCGCACTCCTTGCAGTTTTTCTTCGGGAGCACCTTGTAGATGTCAAGGGCTTTTAACGCCATATCAGGGCTCCTCCGGATGGGCTTTCCCGCTTTCCCACAGGGACTTTATTGCCTGTTTAAGCAGGGGGACCGTCCCTGGGTGACGGACCACGAGTACCGCCGCTCCTGCAATTGCGGCGGGCAGGGCTGTATAAAACTCCCATGCGACGGCCATCGCGTCCTTCTGGTCCGGGGAGGCTTCCCGCACCTCCTTCACGGTGAGGGCATCTGAGGGGGCGGAAATGATGGGCATGGCAAGGTCGGTATCACCTTTCAATGCCGAAAACCTGATCCTCTCGATCGTCGAGTAGGTATATTCGAAGCCGTAGCCCAGGGCACCCGTGTAGGGGTCGATGACGATGCGGTTGTCTGGGACACCGGTCTCGCGGAGCAGGATGTTCAGTTGTTTTGCAAGGTTGACGTCTATCGGGGACTGTGCAATGATCCCGTGCCCATACGCCATCGCCGCTGCCGCAACTGAACGGTACCGGGAGGCTTCGGCGGTCCCGAGGAGGAGGCGTTCCCCCTGGCCGGCC
>CASGHA010000170.1 GCA_949319355.1 uncultured Methanospirillaceae archaeon
TATGACTCGACAGCGATCAGGCTGACATATTCCTACTCTGCAACCGTAAGCCCGGCCGCCAGCCCAACCCGGATGATTACTATTGAGCGGTCCGCATCACCTGTTGCGAATGAGACCATGGTACTTCCATCGCCCTCCAACGAAGTCCCGATTGAAACCATGGCCACCACACAGGCACCGGTTCCCGGGCCCCTGGTAGCTCTCGCTGTTGCATCCGGTGTGCTGCTCTATGGCCTGAAAAGATAGAGAAGGCCCTTCAAAGTAAACCAGCCCCCCCACAGATCTGTTCAGCTATCAGGTAACAGGGGTCCCGTTCAGGTCCTTCCGGGCACGTTCAGTCCACCACACAGTGGCACCATGGGCAAAACCCCGAAGCCGGTATCCCTGACTGTCAACCGTAAGCGCTTTTTTCAGGTACTGCCTGATTGCCGTCATATGCTGAGGCGATGACCCGCTGACCCGGTCATAGAAGTCCTCCGCGGCTTCACCAATAGTCTTGTAGTAATGGGCGCTTTTCACCTTTTCTACCTTTATACTTGCATATATCCCTGCCTCGATGAGGGCCTGCCACAAGACGTCAGCCATCGGCTCGTATGAATACCCGGCACCATGGACCTTCGGCCAGAGGTCCTTCATGACCCTGGCCCAGAGCGGGGGGGTCATGAACCAGAACAGGGAGACCTGCCCGCTGCATACTGCGTCCATCTTCATGGCAGCTTCCCTTATATCGGTCATTGTGAGGGAATATGAGGCGATAACATGGTCAAAAGGCCCGCCGAGTTCATCAACCAGGCAGTCCTCCCATCTTTTTCCGATGACCTGTATCCCCTCGACTTTCTCAGCACGGGCATAGTCCCCGAGCACGCGGAGCATAGCGGCTGATGGTTCCACCACGGTCACCTGGCAGCCGGCCCGTGCAAGCGGTACAGCAAGGGTTCCCGGGCCTGCACCGATATCTAGGATCCTGGAACCAGGTGGAATGGACAGCCAGGCGAGCTGCTCCCGGGCCCGCTCGCTTTTCAGTCTCAGTGCGGGAAGTGAGAAGTGACGGGCCACGTTGTTTTCACTCGCCCAGAAAGCTTCGCTCGCACAGTAGTTCTTTGTAGAAACCTGGCGGATTTTCTGTATCTTCCAGACATCGCTCCACCGTATGTTTTCCAAAGGATCGGCAGGGAGCGTCATGGAGGCCTCATCCATAGATCTTCTTTCGTTATCATTCAAAAAAAGGTAAGCAGATTTATTCAGATTATTCCGATAAGTGCGAGGTAGACGCACCCAAAGGCCGCGAGGATGAGGACGGCGAACACCACCGGGTTCCATGCCAGGACTTTCCTGCCGTCAAGGACCGAAACCGGCAGCATGTTAAAGGCAGCGATCATGGCATTGACTGAAAAACCCGCTTCACCGATTATTGCCGGTATCCCTCCTGAAAAGAGGGCAAGGACGGCAAAGGGAAGGCATAGGACCAGGTTGGTTATCGGGCCGGCAGCGGAGATCACGCCGTTTTCCTTTTTGGAAATTCCTGAACCATATACCACGGTCGCCCCGGGTGCGGCAAAGACGACACCGGCAAGCGCCGCCATGACAACTGCCACGAGGAGCATGAGGTTGTCCTTCTGAAACTCCGCCCAGTAACCATACTTCATGGCAGTGAACTTGTGGGCCATCTCGTGGAGGACAAACGCCACCCCGACCGTGACGAGCGAGACTGCGAAGAGGGCTGCGGCATTGACCAGGGGGTCCCGAAAAAGCATCCAGCCGTTCCTAAGGTAGAGGACAAAGAACGCTGCCGAGACCGCCAGCCACGCGATGACCAGCGCCACCCGTTCACGGGGTGGGATCCGATCGAACATATCATGATACTTCGTTTTCCAGCGGCATATTCCTTCGGGAAACAGAGGGGCCGGGGGGCTATGCGGCAAGGGTAGTAATCTACCTATAAATTCCGGAAAAAGGACCGGGTTTAGGCATAGCTCCCTTCAGTCGCTCCTGGGTTTCAGGGAAACCGGTTCCAGAAAAGACGGTATAATGCAAATATTTTTCTGAACCAGTTCACCGGTACTGTTTTGCCTGGGTATCGAAAAGGAGTGCATACCTGCCACTGGCAGCGACAAGTTGATCGTGCGTCCCTTGTTCGATGATTCTTCCCTTCTCCATGAAGTAAATGCAGTCCGCCATTTTTACCGAGGAAAGCCTGTGGCTAATGATAATGGTCGTGCGTCCTTCCGAAAGTCGTCGCAACTGGCTGATAACCTCAGCCTCTGCCATGGGGTCAAGGGCACTTGTCGGTTCGTCCATGATGACCAGCTGGGCATCGCGGATGAATGCCCGTGCAAGGGCCACCTTCTGCCATTCCCCGATGCTCAGGTCTACGCCATCCTCAAACATCTTACCAAGGACTGTCTCGTACTGCTGTTCCAGGCGCCCGATGACCTGGTTTGCACCTGATGATTCCGCTGCCCTGAAAAGATCATCATCCCCTGTCGGGCGGTCACCACTACCGAATATAATGTTTTCCCGGGCAGTGAGGTTATACCTCGCATAGTCCTGGAAAACGATGCTGATCTCCCGGCGGAGGTCAAGCGTGGAAAACTCCCTGAGATCGGTCCCGTCCACCGTGATGCGGCCGTCGGCCGGGTCGTACAACCTGCAGAGAAGCTTTACCAGAGTTGTCTTTCCCGACCCATTCTCCCCGACGAGGGCCACCGTCCGGCCCCGGGGGATGGTCAGGCTGATATCAGAGAGAGCAGCCTGTTCCGACCCGGGATACCTGAACGAGACATGGTCGAACCGGATCTCCCCCTGAACCGGGGCGGGGAACGTTTTCGGGCTTTCAGGCTCCCTGACCCCAGGGGTGATATCAAGGAATTCGTACAGGCTCGTCAGGAAAATCGCATCTTCGTACAACCCGGCCACCCCGGTAAGAAGCGTGTTCATGAAGGCCTGGCTCTGCTGGATGATCCCGAAATAAAAGACCAGGTCACCGACCGAGATGCTGCCCTGGACAGCCTTGTACACCACGACAGCGAGTGCGATGAAAAGGCCTAGGACAGCCAGCGACTGGGCTGCGAGGTCCGCACCGACCCTTTTCACCGATATATCAAGGTACTCCCGGCGTAAATCTCTCCGAAGGTTTTTGTATCTCCCCTTAAATTGCGGACCCAGGTTGAAGAGCCTGATCTCCTTCGCATGGCTGTCATTGGTAAGCATCCAGTGATAGTACCAGCTCCGGCGTTCCTTCGATGTCCTGCTGCGCCTCCACGAGTACAACCTGTCGGCATACTTCCATCGGACAAATGCGACCGGAATGACAGCAAGCAGGAGCACCACTGCGAGGAGCCAGCTGAAAGAGATAAGAATGACCGCTATGGCTGCCAGCGTGACCGTACTTTGTCCTACCTGGACCAGGCCGTTCACGATCCGGGTGGGACGGACCGGCGCCTCCATCTGAGCCCGGTAAAAGGTGTCGTAATAGGCGGGGTTTTCATAATATTCCAGGTCTACCTCGACTGATTTTGCATGCATGACGTCCTGGACGTGGTCGGTGGTGAGTGCAGACTGCACCTCGCTGACATGCATTGAGAGCGACCGGGTGACAACGATGGCCAGGCTTGTCCCGCACAGGAGGGCTATCAGGACCATCACCGGAATGAACGCCTCCTGCATCACATTCGCTGTTATTGCTGCATTAACCGCGTCAATAATGAGTTTTAACAGGTATAATGAGACAAGTGGGAGGACCCCCTGCAGGACAACAAGGACCGAGCCGGCTACCGTCCACCCCGGGGCGCTCTCCCATACCAGGGCCACTGCTCTCCTGAGGGTAAGGAACGTGTCAAGCTTCCTCTGAAGACCATGAATTCCTGGAGATGTCCGGCTTCCTTTTCCAGAACTCATTCCGTTACTCCCTTCCTGTCTCCTATCATGGCCGGCTGATCCGTACTCTTTACCGTTACCTCATCAGCGTTTCCTTTTTAAAAACGCCCACGTTATGGGGAGATGAAAAAACGTCCGGACATCACAACCCTGAAATATCCTCGAGAATGGCCTCATTCACCCGTCCGAGGTTTCCGAACCCGGACGGATAGATGAGGCGGCGCATGGGGACCTGAACCACCATGCGGCCAAAAAACATCATCCTCAGCACCTCCAGTCCGAGTGCCTCGACAATAGAAATCGAAAACGAGTTCCTCACAAGCTCGATAAGGGCATCCCTGGGCGGGACCGGCTCGATTGTGACCTCTGTCGCACCATCCTGCCTTTTTGGGATATAAAGGGCTTTTATAGCCTGCTTCGTCCCACAGAAGCTCCCAAATCCGTCCTCTCCGACAATTACCCGGCACTTGTCATACCTGGGGTGGACTATCTCCAGGTCTTCGTACCTTCCCAGGAAGAAATGTGCCTCATCCGGCCACATGCGCATGGCGGGATACCCCGGCCTGCAGAAAAAAGTTCCATTGAATTCCTCGACCGGCATGATGTCATCCGTCAGGAGAGAGTTGCCATGCTGCATGAGTGAAGCGGCAAGGGTGCTCTTCCCTCCCTTGTTTGTTGACAGGAAGCCCACTGCACCGGCATCCGTGTGAACGGCAGATGCATGGATCGCGGGGATGCTGTGCCTTTCGAGCCAGAGAGAGAGGACTTCCCCCAGCAGGAGGATCTCCACGAGGAATTCATATCCAGGGTCCTGCACACAGGCGTCGATATGGTCGGCCCATACATAGAAATCAACGGTCCGTGTAAAACGGACCACATCATACTCACCCATCCTATAGATCACCTGAAGGGGTTCTCCG
>CASGHA010000171.1 GCA_949319355.1 uncultured Methanospirillaceae archaeon
GACCATGCCAAGGGTAGCGAAGACGCACAAGGCTTTCTGCATAGGTGAACGTGGTTTTACCGGTCTATCAATCTTCTGGAGGCTTGGAATGAAGCCCCCTGAAGGTACACTTTCATTATTCATTCTTCCTTGATTTTGTCGGAGAACACAAGCCGCACCAGTGGCATGAGAGCTTTCGTCCGAAGCCCGTCGAACTTCTTCGACACTTTTCTGAGTTCGTCAGGCACTGCGATGTGCTGGGGGCATGCTTTCATGCATTTTCCACAATTCCGGCAGAGCCCGGCATATGCCGGCACCCCCATGCCCCCCATGAGCTGGACCCCGTACCATATCCGTGTCATCAGCCTGCCCGGGACCATGTAGTACTGGTTGTACAGCTGGAAACAGTTGGGAATGTTCACGCCGAAGGGACAGGGCATGCAGTAGGCGCACCCGGTGCAGGGCACCTTCATCATCTGCCGGTACACTCCTGCAGCCCGTGAGATAACATCATGCTCCTCCGCGGTCATGGAACCCGGGAGTGCATCGCTGCACGTCCTGATGTTCTCGGAGATATGGGCCTCATCGTTCATGCCGGAGAGGACGACCGTCACCTCGGGGTGGTCAAGGACGAAGCGGAGTGCCCATTCTGCCGGAGTCCGCTGCACCGGGGCGTCCCGGTAAATCCGCACGACACCGTCCGGCAGTTTCCCGGCAAGGGTCCCGCCCCTGAGCGGTTCCATCACCATGACCGCTATCCCTTTCGAGGCAGCATAGCGAAGGCCTTCGGTCCCGGCCTGGGTATCTTCGTCGAGGAAGTTGTACTGGACCTGGCAGAAGACCCAGTCATAGGCGTCGATGATCTCCCGGAAGGTCTTCCGGTCACCATGGAACGAGAACCCGGCGTTCCTTATCTTTCCTGAGGCCCTGGCCGAGTCCAGGAACCCAAGGACGCCAAGGTCAAGCATCTTCTTCCACCCCGAGGCCTCGAGACCGTGGAGGAGGTAATAGTCGATGTGGGTGGTCTGTAGTTTTTTAAGCGAGATATCAAGGATCCTGTCCATATCTACGCGTGATTTCACCATGAACGGCGGGAGCTTGGTGGCGAGGTTCACCCTCTCCCGGTACCCGTCCTGCAACGCCCTGCCAAGGAAGCGCTCGCTCTCCCCGCCGTGGTATGGCACGGCAGTATCGACGTAGTTGACCCCGTTGTCGATGGCGTAGCGGAGCTGCCGCGTCGCCCGCTCCTCGTCTATCTTCAGCCTCTTCGTAGGAAGGCGCATCGCCCCGAAGCCGAGGGCGGAAAGATTCTCCCCGTTTTTAGGTACTGTCCGGTATTGCATCTGTCAACACCCTGCCTGCAGCCCGGCAGAAAACCGGGTGCATTTCAAGGTTCCCTTTTCTGGTATGTTGGCTGCAGGGAGAAAAGATAAACGGTCAATCCCCAAAATGCTGCCTGAAACGATGCCCCAGGGGGATATGCCCGACTTCCAGCACCGGAGGTCAGGCAACGCCCCCCTGGAGCGTTATCACGTGTTCTGTGACCTTTATATCCTTTCCTGCCCGTTTCATCGCTTCGTCAAGGACATATCCCGTGCCGCCGCAGCACGGGACCTCCATCCGCACGACGGTCACAGAACGTATGTCGTGAAGTGACAGGATACCAGCCAGTTTCCCGATATACCCCTCGATGTCTGTGTCAAGCTTGGGGCAGAAGATGATCACGGTCTTTCCCTGCAGGAACTCCCTGTGGAACCCGGCATGAGCGAACGGGACGCAGTCCGCGGCTATAAGGAGGTCGGCACCCTCGAAGAACGGTGATCCGGGGTCAAGGAGACGGAGCTGGACGGGCCACTGGCGGAGCATGGACCCCGTGTCCTGCGAGCGGTCGATAGGCCGTTTTCGTATCCCCGTGCTTTTTCTGATGAGCTGCGGGGTAGCACCGGGGCACCCTGCAAAGGGGTTGCAGGCATGGTCTTGCTGACCGGCAGAGTTGTCTGCCGTATCATATCCCGTCGGTACAGGGAGCCCGTGTCCTTTCAGGTACTCCACCGCCTGTCCGAGAAGTCCGGTCTCGCCATGTTTCGCGAGGTGTTCGAGGTGCGCCCTGGTGACGGCCGGTCCCTGGGCGGCAATCCGTTCCATGACGGCCGATTCATCGTATGCCCCGGCCTCCCGCTCGATGACCGAAATGGCACCCTCGGGACATGTCCCGATACAGGCCCCGAGGCCGTCACAAAAGAGGTCGCTTACCAGCCGTGCCTTGCCGTCGATGATCTGGAGAGCCCCTTCAGGGCAGTCCGGGATGCACTGGGCACAGCCGGTACATTTCTCTTCGTCGATGGTGATGATGTTCCGCTTCATGGTTTTCAGGCTAATCATGGAGTATGACGGCTCAGGATATGGAGCTCCTGATCGTACCCCCCACGGCAACGGGAAACACGATTCTCTCTTCAATGCCGCACGGACGAAAATCTCTCCTATTGTCCTGTCTTCAGGCAGGGGTATGGCAAACAGGGGCCTTCAGACATGGGTCCCGTCCCTATTGGAAAACTATATTGGTTTCAGATTGAATGGTTGCATCAGTACATGCGGGTGTTGGGGAATACGAGGGTACGATATGATTACCACCAGATTACCATCCACGAAACAGTACAGGATGCCTCCTGCAACCATTCCACTGCTGTTTGCCGTCTTCCTGGTCCTCGGATGCGCCTTACCGGTGCTCTGCCACCCTGCGGCTGCCGCTACCGCGTCCAAGTCATACAGCGACTCCCGGTACAGCCTGCAGTACCCCGAAGGCTGGGCCGTCGTTCCGAACACCAGCCTTAAGGCCTGGCACAAGGTCACCATTACCTCACCGAATGGCACCTCTCTGCTCTCGTTCTATGCTGGCAATACGGACCTGTCAGGCACGCTTGACGACCACGTTTCTTCGGTCCTCGGGGACCTCGGGGATGTTTCAGGTTTCAACCTTCAGTTACGGGAGAAGACCACGCTTGATGGTAAAAACGCAGTAAAAATCGTTTATACCTGGGAAACTGATAATGGCAGGCCTCAGAAGACCCTTGCCATCATATCGGTTGTCAACAGGCGGCTGTATGATCTCTACTGCACGACTTCACCCGACCGCTACGATACAAACGAACCCTTCTTCAACCAGATCCTGTCCTCTGTCAAACTCAAGGCAGTAGCAACCAATTCAGCGACGACGAAAAAACCGACCGCAACCCCGGCACTCCCGATGAAGTCATACAGTGACTCCCGGTTCAGCCTCCAGTACCCGTCGGGGTGGACCATCGGGCCGGATGACACCATGACCTCGTCGTATAAAGTCACCATGTACTCCCCTTCCAATGCCTCCATCGTCACCCTTTACGGGGGAAAAGAGAGTATTACCGGAGACCTTGAGGACCAGGAGGCCGAGCTCATGGACGCACTCGGGAAGTTGTCTGGTTTCACCCTTGTTTCACGTCAGAAAAAGACCTTTGCCGGAAAAAGTGGTCTGAAGCTGGTCTACACATGGGATACCGCCGGTGGAAAGTCAATAAAAACGATGCTCGCCCTCGCCATCGTGGACAAACGCCTGTACCAGATCTTTTTCAACACAGCTCCGGAATCCTACAGCCAGAACGAGGCACTCTTCATGAAGATCACCTCGTCCGTCAGGGTCAAGGCAGTTTCAAAACCCACTGCCACCCCGACACCCACAATGACGTCGTACAGCGACTCCTGGTTCAGCCTGAGGCACCCGTCTGACTGGACGGTTACCGTGGATGACAGTGGTGAGTCCTATTACCGGATATCTGTGGACAGCCCCGCGAAGAGTCCGGCCTTGTTCCTGAAAGGAACAAAAAAAGAGTCCGACAGGACCCTCGATGAGGTGGTCTCATCGCTCCTCGAAGAACTTGGGACGTGGTCCGGGTATACCCTTGTCAGGAAAGAGAAGACAACCCTCGACGGAAAAACTGCAGAGAGAATTGTCTTTACCTGGACAACGGATGATGGGAATGCCGTTAAAACAATGATAGTCGTATCCGTCATCAACAAGCGGGAGTACCAGGTCTTCTGCTTCGGGTCTCCGGCCACTTACGACGGGACCGAGGCAACATTCAGGCAGATCATATCTTCAGTCAGGGTCAAGGCCGTCTCTTGAACGGGAGCTTCATGGGCGTTTACCCGGGGTCGCAAAAACCCCCGTGGGATTGCCGGTCCGGTCTGACCCGTGACGGCCCGGGAGAGACCGGCCTCTGAACTGGTGAAACACCCGATGAAGGGGCGGGGATGTCTTCCGATCCCCTGACCGGTCCCACCCGCTATATCCGTTTCTTCTCCGCTCTTGCAGAGGACCACGAGATGCTTAATCTGGCCTGTTCCCTTGTCTACAGCGGATCTTCTGGTCGGTCCCTTCCAGGACACCCACTTTCCGGAGTTCACCTACCAGTCCGGGGACAAGCTCCCGGTCAACTGAGATCAGTACCTCGCGGTCGTCCTGGACCTCAGGACTGAACTCAGCGAGGGCTTCGGCGAGTTCATCCACTGACATTTTCCTCGCGCCAATGATTCCGGTAATGACCGGGATGAGGGCACGTTTCATATGACTCCCCTGGATGAACTCCTGGTAGTCATCTTCATCCATATCAGCCTCTGAGAGCATTTCCTCCAACTCGTCACTCCCTGTCTCAAAGTACAGTTCAGGGCCGGTGGTCACTACGTGCTTCGCCAGGTATTCGATCTTCGTATACGGCGTTACCCCGTGTTTTTTTGCACATGCATCGACGGCCGTCGATACGAAAGGATCTGTCAGGAAGACGACCTCGTCCCCGGGGATAACCTTTCTCGTGAGGTACAGACCATCGTCCCTGGACTCGATGCCGCCTGAGGCCTGGAGGTGGATGACCGGGATGATCTGGTCTGCAATGTGCCTGACCCTCTCATCGGCTGTCGCGGACTCGGGAAGCCCGGCCGTCAGCTCCTCACGCCCCTCCTCTCCTTTTGCCTGGATACGGTCTCCGGCCTCGTACACCGAAAGAGACTCCATGCCCGTCCACACTTTCCGAACTGCATTTTTAAACCGGCTGATGGAATCCTGTGTGACTTCCACCGTATCTTCGGGGTCTGCCGCGTTATCTTCCGGAGCAGGCGGGTTTGATTCAAGGTCGTCGGTCATGGCTTCAAAAGCGCTTAACGGGCCTTTAAACGCTACTATTACCTGCTCCATATACCTGGTCGAGATATGGGCCTTTACACCTCTTGTTTTTAAAAACCGAATGAAATCCCGTGCATCCTCGGGACCCAGGAAACGCACCTCCTCTTCGAAGAACATGGTAAAATATTCTCCGGGAGGCTCTTAATGGAACCCACCTTGTCGTATACCACCCGGCGGGAGTGGTATCATTATATTCCCAAAACCCGCCGGAATGATCTATCAGGAACGACTGATATGGTCCTGGGATCACCATCCATGGGAGTATTCGTTGGAGCAGGGCAGGCAGACGAAACGGCTGTCCTTCACCCGCGCCAGTGCCTGGCGACCTTTTCTCTAAAAGCCTAACAATGAACAGAACGGACTATAAGGGCTTTTTCAGGCACTTTCGGCCCCCCCCCCGGCAGTCAGAATGATCGGGATGGGGGCACCGAAAGGATCGTCCTGACGATCCTGTCCCCCCTGGAACAGAATTACTTTGTCTCATCGGGGGTGGCCCTCCCTGAAAACACCTTTTCACGGAGCTGCATCAGGTCAGGGTCAGGACGTTCGTTGATATTTCCCGCCTTCCGGATGATCCGGAGGGCCTTGTGGTCATACCGGCCGACTAAGGTATAGGCATGCCTGCCAGGGTCCTGCATGATGTGGTTGCCCTTGCCTATGGTTCAGCCGGTCACCACCTGTATTACATCGATTCAACAGGCGTCATTTTCCACGATGGCGACCAGTTCCTCGTCTTCGTCCCTTCCGGCATGGAACGTTTCAAGGGCATGGACCGCTGCACGGTACCCTATCGCAAGCCCCGGGCACGCATGTCCATGAAACGAAACGGTCCCGGCAAACGATCTGACAGGGGTTTCTTTCGTCATATCGTTGTAATTTTGACCTGGATGGAATCATGATGATTACAAAAGATACCTCTCCGTCACGAGTGCGGGATTTTTCCTTATGCGGATCAGGGAATATGGGATGAAGCGGTAGTGCACGATTGTCCCCTGCCGGAAGGACACAGGTATCCGCTGGAGCCATCTTTTCAGACAGATTTTCCCCTGATTGGCACAATGCGGGTATATTTATTTTACTTGATTCCGGGGCAAGGTTTAATGTATCGTGGACCTATGTTCATGCATACTTGGCCCTGGAATACCTATCCCCATCCAGCCAGTTGTCCTACGAGGTTCGACTGGGGGTCTGGTGCGTGGTTTTCGTATGCCGGCGGGTCTGGTATGGACAGAGGAGAACATAGCATGGACTCAATTGTACAGGACCTGATGAACCAGGTAGCGACCGGAGACAACCTCACCGCGATAAGCAACTCAGTCGGAGGTGACCCGAATGCCGTCAAGTCGGCATTGAGCATGGGCCTGCCGATGATCCTGGGCTCGATGGCAAACAGTGCATCAAAACCCGGTGGTGCCGACATGCTCATGAACATGGTCTCCAAGTCCGGAGGGAGTAACCCGATGGACAACCTGGGCGGTTTTTTGACCAACCCGGGAACGGCCGGTGCAGGCATGGCCAGCAGCCTGCTCGGGAGCCAGATGGGCGGAATTCAAAACGCAATCTCGCAGAAGACCGGTCTTCCCCCGGCTGTCGTGGGAAAGGTACTGGATATGGCAACCCCCCTCGTGATGGGGTACGTGGCAAAGAAGTTTTCCGGGGGGAAAATAGACCAGAAAGGGCTCACCGACATGCTCGGGGAGCAGTCGAAGCTTGCGCTCCAGTCATCCCCTGACGCAGCCAGCATGGCAAAGGACCTCCTTGCAGGAGAGGCCGAAAGCAGCGGTTTCCTTGGGTCGATCAAGAAAATTTTCAAGGGCTGACCCTTGTTAAAGGAACATCCTTTTTTTAAATACCCGCGGCATTAAGCGGGGGGATCATATCTTCATCGTCGCATAGGGATCCGCACTTCCCCATGCTGTACCGTGGTACAGGGCCTGTTTCATCACCCGTAAATAGTTCGAGTCCGTACAGGTACGCCATGCCAATGAGAGTCCCGGGAAGCGAACTGGAAAACCGGCTGAAGCGTTTCCGGCTCCTGATGGACGCTGCACACCCGGATTGGGAGATCGGGTTCATTTTCAGCAAGGTCAACCTGTACTACTTCACGGGGACCATCCAGGACGGGATGCTGCTTATACCCCGCAACGGGGAGGCCTGCTTCTGGGTGCGCCGCAGTTACGAAAGGGCCAGGGACGAATCGCGTTTTCCCCAGATCAGGGGAATGAAAAGTTACCGCGATGCAGCGAAGACGATGGAAAGAATCCCCGGGACCGTCTACCTCGAGACCGAACAGGTCCCGATTGCCGTTTACTCACGCCTCAAAAAGCATTTTCCTTTCAACAAGGTCAGGGCGCTCGACCCGCAGGTGCTCTCAACACGTGCCGTGAAGAGCCCGTTTGAAATCGGCCTGATGGAGCAGGCGGGCGAGATCCACCGGACCGTGCTCGAGGACCTCGTGCCCGGAGTCCTCCGTGAAGGGATCAGCGAGGCTGATCTGACCAGCGAGATCTATTCCCTCATGCTGAACGAGGGGCACCATGGGATCGTCCGGTTCGGGATGTCAGAGTCTGAGATCCTGCTCGGGCTGATCGGGTTCGGGGAGAGCTCGATCTATCCCACGTACCTTGACAGCCCCGGGGGTAATGCAGGGATTTCTCCTGCCGTCCCGCTCCTCGGCAGCCGGTTGCGGAAACTCCGGGACGGGGACCTCGTATTCGTGGACATCGGTTGCGGATACAACGGGTACCACACGGACAAGACCATGACGTATGTGTTCGGAAGGCCGCTGCCTGATGAGGTGGTTGCAGTCCACAGGAAATGTGTCGAGATACAGGACGCCATCGTCCCCCTGCTGAAACCCGGCGCGGTCCCGGCGGAGATCTATGATACCATTACGGAAGGGCTGAAACCCTCCTTCCTCGAGAACTTCATGGGGTACGGGAACCGGCGGGTGAAGTTCCTCGGCCACGGTATAGGGCTCGAAATAGCAGAAAACCCGGTCATCGCGAAGGGATTTGACGAACCCCTCGAGGAGGGGATGGTCATCGCCCTTGAACCTAAGAAGGGGATCAAGGGAATTGGCATGGTTGGTACCGAAAACACCTTCGTCGTCACTCCCGGCGGGGGAAAGAGTATCACCGGACACCATCCCGGGCTGATACCTGTCGGGTGACGTTACTAGAAGGCATCCGGGGTATTGCCGGTATGGACCGGGATGCCCCGTCCTCCATCACTACCTGTTACCTGGTCGGGAGCGAACCCGCAAACCGCCGCCCGAGTTCGAAACATTCATCCAGTTCCTTTTCATCTGGGACAAAGTAGCATTCCATCTGCTCCTTCACATCGAAACCGGCCTCCGTCAGTTCATCGGCAATCTTTTTCACCGCACCTCCCCGCCCACCCATGGAGCCGAAGGTTACTGCACTCTTCCGCACTCCGGTCCGTTCGAAGCGCAATCCCTTGAGGTAGTACATGAGGTCGCCGATACTCGGGTACGGGGCATCGTTGATGGTCGGTATTCCCACGCATATCCCCCTGCTGGTCAGGATGTCCTTCACGATCCCGCTCCGTTCGTCCTCGTGGAGGTAGTAGACCTTCACGTCCATCCCTGAGGACATGATCCCTTCTGCGATGGCGTGGGCCATCATCCGGGTCGAGTTGTGCATGGTGTCGTAGATAATGGTGACCTTGTCTTCGCATGCGCCCGTAGCCCAGCCCGTGTAGGCAGATAGGATAATCCCGGGCTTTGTCCATATCTGGCCGTGGGCCGGTGCGATCATGGTGATCTTTTTAATAAGGTCCATCTGTTCCAGCTCGGCGACCTTTTTCACAAGGAGCTTCGAGGGTAGGACAAGGAGGTTTGCATAGAACTTGGCTGCCGCGTCAATGAGGACCGCCTCCGGGACATCGCTGTCAAACCTCCCTGAGTAGCAGAGGTGCTGGCTGAACGCATCGTTTGAAAACAGGATGCCGTTTTCAGGGAGGAAGGTCACCATGCTGTCAGGCCAGTGGAGGAGCGGGGTCTCGACGCTCACGAGGGTCTTTCCTCCGAGGTCAACCGACATGCCGGTCTTCATGGTTTTGAACTCCACTCCGGAGAGCTTCGGATAGTGCTTGAGGAGGCCTTTCTTTCCCACTTCGGTACAGAACACGGGTGCCTCCGGAAACTGCCTGACGACCTCGGTCAGAGCACCCGAGTGGTCCCGTTCAATATGGTTCTGGATGATGACATCGACCCTGACAGGCCTGTTCTCACATGAAAACGCATGGGCGATCCTTCCCCACATCTGCGACGAGGTGCCCGGGTAGGTGTTGTCTATGAGGGCAACCTTGTCCCTGCCAAAGACAAGGTAGGCGTTATAGGTCGTCCCCGGAAGGGTGTACCCGTGATAGGCCCTGATGTCCCAGTCCAGGGTCCCGACCCAGTATACCCCGTCACTGATCTTTTTTGATTCGGCTTTCATGCAGTATAATTAGTTCGTATACATATGAACAATTCTCTCCGTCTTCACAAGGACTCCGGTTGAGCCATGTCGTGACCCCATGTCTCCGTTAATCTCTCCTGGGACGAGGGAGTGAGTGCCTGTGTTCCGTATGGAAGGAAGGGTTCAGCACGTGCGGTAATCCAAAAATGGTGATGAAACCGAAAAAGATCTCCTGCAGGAAATCCGGCATGGTACGTGTTCCGCCCTAATCCGGGGTGATTGCTTATCATTACAGGACCCGGGGGTAAGCAGACCTTCTGGTGATTCTCCCGGTGCTTCAGGCCTGGCCGGGTCCTTGAGGCAACGGGGACCTCCCATATGACTGCCGGCAACCAGTCTTGGAGTCAAAAAAGGAATTTACTGGCACCCTGGAAGATCCGGGAGGCTTATCCTGCTATACCCGCGGAAAGCCGTTCATAGTCAGACAACTCCTCGAGGACTTCGGATGGTGGTCCCACCCTTACGACCCTGCCACCTCTCATGAGTGCCACGCGGTCGCAGATGTCCCTCACAAACCCGATATCATGGGACACGATGATGAAGGTCTCGTCCATCTCCTCCCGGGCATGGAGGATCGAATGTTTCACGTCCCGCTTGGTGATCGGGTCCATCGTCCCGGTCGGTTCGTCCAGGACGACGATCGAGGGTTCCCTGATCAGCACCTGGGCAAGGGCCACCCGGTGTCGTTCTCCTTCGGAGAGCTGGCCCGGGTATCGGTCCAGGACCGCCGTGATAACGTCCTTGTCAAACCCGGCCGTCGTAAGGCTGATGACTGCTTTCCTCCGGGCAAGCTCCTTGGGGAGTTCAAGCCCGATGGAATCGGTCAGGTTATCGAGGACGG
This sequence comes from uncultured Methanospirillaceae archaeon, assembly GCA_949319355.1. GTDB lineage: Archaea > Halobacteriota > Methanomicrobia > Methanomicrobiales > Methanospirillaceae > KLAP105. The sequence continues at coordinate 10,514 of CASGHA010000171.1, forward strand.
TACGGTGGGGGAAGAGGTCGTACTCCTGGTGGAGGAGGCCGATGCTGCCTTTAGCCCTGCCACGCTCCTCAATGCCGGGCTTCGTCATGTCAACCCAGGTATCTCCTACCCTGATGTTCATCTCTCCTGACGTGGGCTCGATAATTCCGGTGATGATGCGGGAAAGGGTTGTCTTTCCAGCCCCGCTGGTACCGATGATCCCGAATATCTCCCGTTCATTCACTTCAAAACTCGCATCGTGCACCGCCTTGACAATACCCCGGTCGACGGTCACATACCGCTTGGATATGTTGCGGGAGATCAGAATGGGGTGCCCTATTTCGCACCGGTCAAAATCGTTCGTGTCAGGACCAACTGCCAGGAACCTGCTGATGACCTCATCCGGGGCCCCTATCGTGGCGATCCGACCACCTTCCAGGAGCATCACACGGTCTGCGACATCGCTGATGACCTCGGAGAAATGGGACGTGATGACCATTCCCATCCCGTTCGACCCGACGGCCTGGACAAGCATCTTGTGAACCAGTGAGGCGGTCTTCGGGTCAAGGGTCCCGGTCGGCTCATCTGCGAAGAGGAGGGAGGGCTCCTTTGCCAGCTGCCTGGCAAGCACAACCCGCTGTTTCTCCCCGCCCGAGAGGTTCCTGGCGATGTGCATCATCCGGTGGGAGAGCCTGACCTGGTCAAGGAGGTCGGCAGCCCTGGGGATGGCCTTGTCCTGGGGATAGCAGATGTCATCCAGTGCCTTGAGGACATTTTCGATGACCCGGTCATCTCCATACAGGGCAAAGGTCCGCTGGAACATGATCGCGGT
>CASGHA010000172.1 GCA_949319355.1 uncultured Methanospirillaceae archaeon
GAACCAGCTGTGCAACAGGCATGTCCACGTCCTTGCAGGGGCCTTGGTCCGAAAACCAGTCTGAAACCGTTCATGAAACCTTTTTTGTTGATTCGGATAGTGTTTAACCTGACAATGGTATCACGTTTCTTAGGATCCGCGACAGGCCATAATGAGCCGGGAAGACCGTTTTTGAGTTGAAAAAGAGGGGGTTAATCCCTTACACCACTTCGGCAAGGACGACGACCGGGTTCTTCCCATATTTCTTTGCGCACTTCGGGCAGGTCGTGTACCACATGTACAGCTTCCTGATGGTCCGGCCACTCTCCCGTGCATAGGATTCAAAATCACTGCACCATTTGCCCGTATCTTTAAAAGGCCCTTCGTATGCCTTGCTCATGTAGGTCCCGGAGAGAGCCATGTTTTCTGCGCCGGGGACCTCCCGGTCGACCGCCAGGAGGAGGTCCATGTTCCATTTCGAGGTATGGTCAGAGAGGCAGAGACTGCCGGGCATTCCTGCACCGGCCGTTTCCACGGCCCTGGTCATCCTCGTGACCACCGTCCCGAAATTCAAAGGGATGTAGAAAAAGGTCCTGACATGGTCACGTATGAACCGCTTATCCTCCCACGTATGTGTCTTCCCGTCCCAGGGGGCCGGGTCGAACACCGGGCAGCACTCCTCATCCATAGTCCAGTATCGCCTCGAAATCTATTTTATGTCTAATTCATGGTCCAGGCCGGGGTTAAACCTTACCCTAGGTGCCTCTGCCGCCCGGGAGGCGGTTGACCGGTCAGGCCGCCACCCTTGCTGCTCTGAAACCGCAAACGCAGAAATTTTCGTCAAAATAAAATTATAAGAATTTCTAGGGGATCGGGAGCGTCCCCGTTACCGGCCTCAGGTTGCCCGGCCAAGGCAAAGGTCCGGACCGCGGTATGGGCCGTTTCCCGTTCGCTCCCGACCTGTACGCTCCCAATGGCATCCTCCCATATGTAGCACGATGCCTCTTCCGCGAAGACTGTGACATCATGATGCACAAGATGACAGTTCAGAGCCGTTTTCACGCATTGTGAAGAACGTGGACACCGTACATTCGGGCTTCCTTACAGAGGTCCGAGACGTTATCCACCCATAACTGTGGTGATGGCATTATTCCCGAGGAGGACTGGTGTTGACCGCGTCGAATCCCGGTGAGCATCCCCTCCTTTACCAAGGTTCCAGACGGTCCTACTGTCGAAGTCCTCGAAGAGGACGCTCATGTTGTATGACTCCTGCTTCCAGGAGACGGCGGGCTGAGCCACTCCCGCAATCACAAACGGGATCCACCCCAACCGTGTTGTCGTGACCACTCCCGAAACGATCCCGTCAAGGTCAACCGGGCTCCTGATGAGTGCGGCTCGTGTCCTTATGACGGGCCTATTTGTTTTCCGGATAAAAGGTGTCAATGTATGGCAGACCACTTGTATTGAGCAGATTAAAATCCTCAATTAAATGCAATTGAAAACGAATTTAAGGAGAATATAGATCAAAGCTGGACTTATGCTTATGCGGTTTCGAGAAGGTATCTGCCATATGACAATTGTTGCCGCGTCGGTCAATATCAGCGTCACAGATGGTGTCAGTCGCCTCAATGGGCTTTCTTGAGCGTAATTTTTTATCTCTTAATAACTTTAGTTGCATCTATGGCGGAAATTTTAATACTTTTTCTCGCTTTGGTTTTTGGTTTAATCATATTAGGAGGAATCAAATTCCTGCTATCGCTCACTTCATCTGTGGTCAAGAGAGTGGCAGGAGTGGGAATGTATGAGAAAACTGATCAGCAAACAAAAGCATATCTTGCGAAGGGATTCGAACGAATAGATCATCCTGAGGATGCTTTAGAAGAAATTGACAGGGCATTATCAAATGATCCGAGTTATAAGCGTGCTTATTTTGTAAAGGCGATGATCCTTTTTCAAATTCAAAGATATGACGAAGCAATCCAGTCTGTAAGAAAATACAAAGAAATCAAAAAAGCATTCGTCGAAGAAAAAGAGGATTTAGAGAGACTTAAAATCGTGGAAATTACATCTCTGGTTAAACTGGGTGAAAAACAACAGGCAAATAGTGTGTATTCAAAGGCATTAGCTGAAGATAAGAGCATCAAACACCGAATGTTAGCGTATTCAAAAGCATATTTCGATAAGGGACTATATGGTCCAGCAAACGACATCGCATTTACACTCATTTATATGAGTGAATTAGATTGGTACTCCTCAAAATCCGATGAATTTTACTTGGGTCAATATTACCTTTACCTTGGAAAAACCTTAGCAAAAATGAATAAAAAGGAGGAAGCAATCAACAAACTTGATGAAGGGATCTCTCTTTTGGATAATAGAAAAAATGCTCATCGATATGAAACTGTACGGTATTTGTATGAGGAGAAGGGCGATATCCTATCAGAGAATAATCGTTACACGGAAGCTATATGGGCATATGATAAGTGTTTGGAGATTGAACAATATCCCGACATTTTAAGCAAAAAACAAAAAATATTAGAGATCCAGAAAAGTAAGAAATAACCCTTTCCCCTCTCGCTCATCATTTTTAAAAAAACCCACTCCCTCATCCCTTTTTATCAAATCACATCCCGATCCGCATACCTTTTTTTTGATGATATCCATACTCTTTTCTAACGATTCAAATTGACTTCGCCATATACCCCCTAAAACTGCCATGATTATCAGTCCTGCCCCCTTCGGAGGACCATCCTGATGTTCCGGTACGCAAATGAACTGTCTGTGCCCCAACTATGGAAGCAAAGGTCCTTTTATCCGTAATTTTTAAATGGGCGCAATCGATGGAGGTTGCAATGGTCCGGAAAGAGGGGGGCCGCAACCCCTGTTCCTCCGGTGGCTTTTAATGGGCCTGTCACAGACAGGGCAGGTACATATGGCCGGACGTATCCAGGAGTTCCTCTACCAGGTCTTCATTGCCGGGAGGGTCGCCATACGGACGGGACCCGACCAGTGGGAGGTCAGGGACGGGACGCGGGTGTGGTTTATCTCTGACACGCACTTCGGCCACCGGAGGGTCTTTTCCTGGTGCAGGCAACGGTTCTTTCACGATGTTACCCATATGAACTACCACCTGGTCTCGAACTGGAACCACCGGGTCGGGAAGAACGACCGGGTGTTCTGTCTCGGGGACTTCGGAGACCGCACCTTCCTCAGACGCCTGTCAGGGAAACTGACATTCGTGAAGGGCAACCACGACCGGACCGACTGGGACACCCATGCCCGGGTGACGTTCCGTGACCTGCGGTTCCTCATGCTGCACGACCCGGACGACCCTCTGGCGGCAACCCTGAACCCTGATGGCGAGTGGACAATCCATGGGCACACCCACGGGAACAGCCTGTTCATCGATGTGGTCCGGAGGCGGGTGAACGTGAGTGTCGATGTGACCGGGTTCTCACCGGTATCCATGGAGGATATCTACCAGGCCGTCGTGGACAGCGGGGAGAAGAAGGTTGACCGTCGCCGTCTTTAAGGGGCCGTTATTTTCCCGGGTATCCTCCCAGGGGATACCGGCTTGCCTGAAAAACAGGATAGAGCTTCGCCATCAGGCCTTGTGACCGAGCATCTCCGCGATCCTTCGGGCGGTCTCCTCATCGCCACGGGGCACGGGTATGCTGATATCATCGGTCCGGAACAGGCTGTAACCGACGATCTGGAAAAAAGAGAAGACCAGCAGCGATGGGTGCTTCGGAGTCTCATCAACGAACGATACCCGGGTCATCCATACGAGGAATGAACGGAATGGGTACACCGCCCCTTCGTAGATAACGCCCCGATCCGAGATGTATGCCTCCCTTGCCGCCTTGAGGGCACGCCTGAACACCAGCCAGGGGGCGGCGAATGCAACGACGGCACAGATCAGGAGGACCACGAGAAGCACGGCAGCGGTCATGAGACCTGCCTCACCCATGAATATCGCCATGAACGCCATGGCGATGAGCATGAATATGGAAACGATGAGGAGGAGCCCCATGTTGTTCTCCCGGTAGCTGGCGTACTCGCGTTCTGCGTTTTTCCGGGTCTCCTCCTCCGGATAGGTCCAGTGGGCAAGGACATTCTTCCCGCCGAGCACGTCGTCCATGAGGCGTGCACGCGTGAAGAACAGGATGGCGACGGCAAACGACGTGAGGGCCAGGAATATGGAGACGAACATGATGGCACAGCCGCCTTCCATGCAGTCGATGATGTCCTGCGCCGTGAAGAACAGGACCGTGAAGAAGACCCCTGATGCCAGGGATGCATAGAACCACTTCCATTCGGGGTTTTTCATGGCCTTCCCGCCCGGGCATTACCACAAACAGCGCTCCTGCCCCGGGTCCCTGCCAGAACGACCAGGCAGCCGAGGCCGGCCACGGTGATGGCAGGGCTTAATGGGGCCCCCTTCGGCGTGGTCGCAGGCACTGCGCCCGTGGGGGTCGCCTGCCGGGCGGCCGGAGTCCGCCGGTACTTTTCGGCCTCACCACTCCGCCCAAGGTACTCGAGGATGCCGGCCTTGAGGTCGTTCGAGTCACGGTCATCAGGATCGATCGCCAGGGCACGGTCGACCGCGACAAGCGCTTCATCGTACCGGTTGAGTTTCGTGAGACTGTACGCCTTCAGGTACCAGGGAGCAAGCCATGAGGGGTCGGCCTCCGTGGCCAGAGTGTACTGTTCGAGCGCCTCCTCGTACCGCCCGTTCTGCAACGCGTTCTGACCGGCGTACAACGCAAGCGATGCATTATCGATAGACCGGAACGACTGGACGTCGGGGTCGGCACCCGAAAGGTCAGTGGAAAAGGCTGCTCCCAGGACGGCACCCGGCAGCATACACAGGCAGAGTATGAAAAACACCTGTACTGGTCCTCGAAAACCCGGCATACCTGCCATGTCGGCAGGAAAGAATATTAAGGTACTTTCCGGAGGACTTCGGGGCGGCACCCGGTGGGACAACGTGCGACCACATGACTCTGCTCCTTTCTGGACATGGGGACACCCTCTCGCTTGCACCAGCGCTGCCTTCTTGAGGGATGCGGACATAGCTCAGGTTCCGGATCCGGTGAACGGGAGGACTATGCATGGGAGACTTTTACTTTACACCCCTTTTCGTGGCAGGCATGGCGGTAACCGCCTATCTCTGCATCATCCTGGTCCTCTGCTTAAAGTTCCGTGCGACCACCACAGGCAGGCTCGCCATCGTGCTCGTGACCTGTGCCTCGGTGTACTCCCTCTTCTTCACCATCTCGTTCTCGTATTTTGACCCTGCCCTGAACGGTCTCCTCGTGTTCCTCCAGTTGCCGTCACGGCTCCTTCTCCCCGTACTCTTCTTCCTGTTCATCCTCATCTACTTCGGCGAGACCGATACCCTTTCTCCGGGGTTCCTTGCCGGAGTCCTTTTCATTCCCCTCCTCCTCCTGGTGTTCGCCGGGACAAACCCGGTCCACGGCCTCTTCGTGAGCAACCTCACCACGACCGTGTCAGGTGGCATCGTCATCAGCAGTTTCACGCCTGAGATCGGCTTCTGGGTCAACAGCATCTATACCTATACGCTCATCGTCGCAGGGGTCTCCCTGGCCCTGAGCCGGTTCTTCAGGTCCCCCCGTATCTACCGGCTTCAGATCGCGATGCTGCTCGCCGCCTTCGTCCTGCCATTCTTCATCCACATCATCCTAATCCTCGCCCCGGGTTCACCGGTGACCGTCATATTCTTCCTTGTCGCGTTCACCGTATCAGCTTCCGCCCTCTACATCGCCACTTCGCGGTTCCAGCTCCTCACCCTCACACCTGTTGCGTTCCCGGTCCTCCTCAACCGGATGACCGACGGCGTCTTCATCATCAATCCCGAGGGCCTCATCGTCGAGGCGAACCCGGCTGCCGCCCGGATTATCGGAAAGGAGCGGGAAATTCTCATCGGGCAGCCGATAGGTTCACTCATCCCCTGGGGTCCGGAACCGTCACGGGCAGATGATGGACCTGACGCTACCATGACGGTCTCCCTTCCAAGCGGCGGCGAGCCAAGGTTCTATGACCAGAGGGTCATCCCGCTGCCAGGGAACGGCCAGACTGACAGCGGCACCATCCTCGTCCTCCACGACAGCCATACGAGGCACATGACCGAGCTCAGCCTGAAACAGGCGAATGAAAAACTCCAGCTCCTTACCTCGGTCACCCGGCACGACATCCTCAACTCCATCACGGCACTCATGGGATATCTTGAACTCGCAAGGGACGGCCCCATATCCACGGAGACGGCAGAAGCTCTCACGGGTGCTATGGAACAGACCGACCTCCTGCGTAGCCAGATCACGTTCACCCGGGACTACCAGACGCTCGGGCTCGAGTCGGCACGCTGGCAGGACCTGACGGAGGTGCTCCGCAGGTTCATTCCTGAAGGGGCCGTATCACTCGTCCAGGCATCGCCGTCCCTCGCAGGGGTCCAGGTATTTGCCGACCCGATGCTCGGGAGGGTCTTCTACAACCTCGTCGACAACTCCCTGCGACACGGGCGGGGGGTGACGGTCATCAGGATCAATACGTATGAAACACCTGCCGGCCTCATCATCACCTACGACGATAACGGCGCCGGCATACCCGCCAAAGAAAAGGAGAGGATATTCGAAAAAGGGCATGGGAAAAACACCGGCCTTGGGTTGTTCCTCGTCCGTGAGATCCTCTCCCTGACCGGTATCACCATAAGGGAGGACGGTGTGCCCGGCACAGGGGCCAGGTTCGTGATCCTCGTGCCCAGGGGAGGGTACAGGGCATCAGGGCAGGCCAAACCAGCGGGTGGATAGACCCGGAACGCTCAAGCGAAAATTGTTCACACCCCATGAGGCGGTTCTCTACGGATCATCGCACCATGTCCTGCCAGGAGACATGCCAGGCGCAACCCTTATCAGGTCAGGTCCCGGATCCATCTCCGATCGAAATGGACAAGGAGGAACTTGACGCTCTCTTAAAGGGCATCGACACCAGGGTGCTCAAAGAGGAGGCAAAGAAACGGGGCCTTAAGCTTGGCCGCTGCCCGACCAAGGCAGGCATCGCAAAGATGCTCCCCGAAGAAGTATTGAAGGGTCTGGTAGGGAAGTAACCAGGTATACCCGGGCAGGGACGCCTTTCACCCTGCTTGCAGGCGATCCTATGGCAGGGTACCTTAAAACTCCGTCCTTTTTTCTGCTGGACCGGTTGTGCAGGTGTTTCAGACGGGATCTGCTTCCGTGAAAACCAATTATTCCCAGGGAGTTCCTGCCCCCTTTTCCCTGGATGTGATTGACGGGGTGCGCCGTAAGCTGAATGGAATTCGGAGTTTTAAGAGGTATCTTCCCCGTTCTTTCTTTTTTTCTTCTGGTCTTTCTCCGGCCTTTTTCTGTCTCCTGAAAGGCCGTGAATCCGCCGTGGGGGCGCCCTTCGCGGGTGGCGACCTATCCTGCCCAGGATTCAGTGTATTGATATTTCAGATGGGATCTACCGCCTTTAAAAGAGATTCATTCCCGGGAGGCTGCCGCCCCACCATTCCCCCATGTATACGATAGCCGGGGTACGCCGTAAGAAGAATTGAATTCCGGTTTTAATGGGTATTTTCCCCCTTTGATTTTTCTCCACCCATTTTCCAGTCTTTTATCAGGTTCCTGAAAGGCCGTGAATCCGCCGCCGGGGCGCCCATCGGGGGCGGC